>JBFIEB010000039.1:0-14375 GCA_041603555.1 Vicingaceae bacterium | reverse complement strand
CGATTCCTAAATAATATTTTTCCATTGTTCTTTTAGTTTAAAGTTTATAAAGTTTATAAAGTTGAAAAGGGTTAATTGATTTCGTAACATTCTACTTTTCACTTTCGAACTTTTTACTTATTAATTTATACTACTTCGGATTCTTTTTCCATATTTTTTCGTTGTTCCAGCATTTGGAAATAAGATTCTAATCTATTTTTTATATTTGAATAAGAGAAATATCGAGGATCAACCAAATCAGACTCAATAAATCCTACCGGTACCTCTAAGCTATCTTCAATTTCTCGCATCATACCTAACTGACCAGCTGAGAATGAGTTACAACTCTTTATCGAATTAGTCATATATCCATCAGCATCGTATTCTGTAATACATTTTTTCAATAAATCAATTCGTTGTGGAATATTTAAATTAGTATAGCAATTCATACAATATTCAGCCAAAGCTTCTAATGGCCTATCTGGGTCGTGTCTCCATCCTAAATCGTATACCCCACCAACTTTAGTGTATGAAGAAGCCACAATTACAGCTCCCATATCGTAGAAAATTTTCCAGAATTCACGGAAACTTGTCCAATTTGGTGGTCCTTCAACAACTAATCTGTATTTCTCTTCTTTCATTTCTCCTTCTGGAGTAATTGGACCTTGACCGTTTTCAATTCTAATATTAATCTCTTTCAATAACTCTTCATAATAATCTACCGCTTTTTGAGTACCTCTAAAACCAATATTAATTGGGCCTATATAATAAACTCCGGCAAAATACGCATCAATAGGAGAAGGCTTATGCTTAGTTGTTTGGAAGATTTCATACATCAAATCTTCTGCTTTAGCAGATAATTTTAAATGCTCTTGTAATTTAGCTTCATCATACTTAATACCGGTAACCTCTTCCATTTGAGGAATAACTTCCTCTTTGAATTGTTTTACCATATACTGTAACATCTCAGGAGTCATCTCAGCATTTTCTTGATATGGCGTGTGTACCATTATTACTTTTGCATTAGGATATTCTCTTTTTAAGGTTTCAAACCATTTCAAGAAAGTAAAACAACCGGTGTAGCTTAGTAACAGAATGTCAGGATCTGGAATCTTTTGACCTGTTGGCCCAATGTTTCCTTTCATTAACATTCCTACATCACATTTTACGTATGTACAAACATCTTCTGAGTGTGCATTTTTTTCTGCTTCTTTAATATAAGATGCTGATTTTTTTCGCATAGCACTTTGTAATGCATTTATTTCTGGATAAACCGGTAACATATCAAAAGTTCTAATTAACTCTGATAAGTTTCCAGGTATGAATGTGTAGCAGACTTTTTTACCTAATTCTTTAGCATTCGCTAAATCACTAAATAGCCCTTCAACCATCTCCTTCTGAAGAATCATACTTTTTTCTTTTTGTGCTTCTTTTGACATTTTATAGTGTTTTAAAGGGTTCTTAATTTATACTGTAACAACAGGTTCATCTTCCCATAACTTAATAGAGTCCGAGAAAGTTCCCACTTGTTCTTTAATTACTTTGTATTGATTAATGTTTTCGCTAAACTGAAATGAGATATAACGAATTCCCATTTTATCGAATGCATTTTGGAAAATTGGAGCATCCAATAAACTTGGATCACAGAAACTTGCTGCTGCAAATACAACTCCATCAGCTCCCCTATCTTCCACAATTTTTGCTAATCTGTATTCTTTTGGATTATCCACATCATAAATAGAAGATGAGAATTGGCTTTGCCTGATATAAGAATTAGCGATTGCTTCTAAAGGATTCTGAGTAGTATTATCAATGTCTCCTAATATCATTCGTGATCCTAACATATAATCATCATCTACAACGTAACATCCAGCTTCTTCAATTGCTCTAATTAATCCTAATGCTGGTTGCTCACAAAATGCTCCAGAAACAACCACCTTAATTTTATCTTGTGGAGTTCCAATATCTTCTTTAATGTGTTCACAAACTTGTTCTAAAATTGCATTGTGCTCTTCTACTGGAATTACCGTTCCTGCACGAACAATAGAATAAACATCTTCAATGGATAAACGCCAAGGATAATCCTGACGTATATTGTAAATGAATTCAATCATTTGTCGATTCTTATTGTATAATTCGATAGAATTATTTAATTCTTCGGTTGTTGGAACTTTTCCGTTTATCTCTTTAATGTACTTTAATACATGCTGCATTTCTTGTTGATAGAATACACCACCTATTTCAGGTAAAAAGTTTTGCGGAAAATCCATGTACTTCACGAATTTTCCAATTTTTTGTTGCTTAAATATTCCTGAAAGATTTCTGATTACATCACAAATAGATGGAAAAATAAATCCATCAATATGATCCATGTGCTTGTCTAAAGCAATTTCCATTATGCTACGTGGTATGTGGCAGATGTAGGATTGATAATAAGCATCTCCTTTAATGATTTGCTTCTCATCACCTCCACCAAAAACACCAACTGCCATTGCTCCAACAGCATGAATAATTTCTCTTGGAAAATAAATAGGCATGTAACCTACCAACACCCTTCCTTCTTTTTCTTCTTTCCAGTCTTTAGCTCTTGTAAAGTTTAAATCAAAGGCATGTTTTTTACACTCTTCAATTAGTACATTTAGATTTCTCATTGTTTTTTATCATTTAAATTCAACAACCAACATCTCTGGTTCCATTCTCTACTTGATGATAAAATATTGGTGTAAAAACTATACCTTGCCGTCAAGCAAAAATGAATTGAGGTAATTGGTATAGTTATAATTGAGTCATAATTCGTGTATAAATTTACGAGCCAATTTTTTTTCAAAGTATGAGTAGAATCATATTTTAGAACTTTTTTTGGAGGAAATATGATCCATAAATCTATCTAACTCATAAAAAGAAGCCACTAAAACGTTATCTTTATCAAGTCGAGGTTGCTCCCAAATCTCTCGAACATCAACCAATTGAAAATCGACTGAGGAACTATACCACCGTTTTAATTCTTCTAAAGAAATTTCGTTCATATTTTTTATTAATTTAATTACAAGCACCAACAAATAACCTTATTAACACTGTAGCTATGACACATAAGAATTTAAAATCAATTTCAATCTTATTATTGCAAAATATTTAAGATCAAAATCGTTTTAAAACCTTAATTGATTTTTTATTCAAACAGACTCGCTGCCTGAACTAATTTATCTAAGTCTATAATTTGAATTTTTTTACCATCAAGTTTAATACAACCTTGCTTCACTAAATCAGACAAAGTTCTAATTGTAGTTTCAGTAGTAGTTCCAGCGATATCTCCAATTTCCCTTCTGGTTAATACAATACTTAATGTTTTACCATCTGGCTCATAACCAAACCTCTTTTTTATATTAAGTAAAGACTCTGCAATTCTTTCCCTAACAGGTTTTTGAGAAATACTCAATAAATTTTGCTCAGACTTTTTTAAATCATTGGATAGTAAACGAATAAGCTCTAGGGATAATTTGTTATTCTTATTCAATATATCAGAAAAATTTTCTTTAGGAATATGGCAAACATAACAATCTTCCATAGCGGTAGCAGTTGCTTTATAAGATTCATTACTCAAGACTGACCTATAACCCAAGAATTCACCTTCACCTGAAAAGCGTACAATTTGTTCTTTCCCATCCTCACCTAATATTGAAATTTTAACCTTTCCTTTATGGATGCAAAACATACCGTGAGGATGATTTCCTTCATAAAAAATAACTTGACCTTTTTTAAAAAAATTATGGTCTTTATTGAAACTTAATCTCTCTAGTTCGTCTTTAGGTAAGCAACAAAAAATGCTATTTTCATTCTCACAATCAGAACAAGCTGGGATATTGACTAATTGGCGTTTCATTTACAAATATTGTATCGTGCTTATTAAAACCATCAATAAAAATAGCTATATCAAACATGAGCAAATATGAGGAAAGTCATATTTTAGTTCTTACTTTAATAGCTTATTCAATATGACTATTATCATTTTTAATAGACTATAAGTTCTTTATTATTGTCTGATTATGTCTTTTAACTATAATAGCAGCCACAAAGTGGTGACGGCTTTAATCTTCATCGCATGGGCTATTTTCAATTTTGTAATTAAAGATGATAATAAATTTGAACATGAAAATGGACAGAAAAAACGAATCGGAGCGACTGCAGGGAATAAAAATAATGGGATATGGACATGGTATTATGATAATGGAAATAAAAACATACAAGGAAGATTTGAAAATGGTAAAAGGGAGGGGAAATGGACTACTTGGGATATTAATGGAAATATAATCATAGAATGTGAATATTCTAAGGATCAGTTAAATGGGAATTACATTTTGTGGAACAAAGACAAGGAGATTATTTATCAAAAAATATATAAAAATGATAAACCTTTAAATTAATTAATAATGAAAAACATAGAAAATAAAACTGTAGCTGAATGTGTTGCGGAGAATTACAAGGTTGCCGACATATTTAAAAAAAGGGGTATTGATTTTTGTTGTGGAGGCAAAGTTTTAGTGAAAGATGTTTGCAAAAAGAAAAATATTAATTATGAAGATATAAAAAATGAAATACAGAATATTGACAATAAAGTTGAGTGGATTGAAGATTTTAATAGTTGGGATTTAGACCTACTTTCTGCCTACATTATTAACAAGCATCATAAATATGTGATTGAAAATATTCCGATTATTAGCGAATATGCTGATAAAGTTGCCAAAGTTCATGGGCATTACTATACTGAAACCATAGAAATTAATAAATTATTTGAACAAGTTAGCGATGAACTAACTAAGCACATGTGCAAAGAAGAACATATCTTGTTTCCTTACATTGATGAACTGTCTAATGCTAAAAAAAATAATACTACTGTCAATACACCTCCCTTTGGTACCATTCAAAATCCAATTAACATGATGGAAGCTGAACATGAAGACGCGGGGAAAATAGAAAATTCAATCGCACAATTGAGTAATGATTATACACCCCCCGAAGAGGCATGTAACACCTATCGAGTACTTTATGCAAAACTTAAGGAATTTGAAGATGATTTGCACCAGCACATTCATTTAGAAAATAACATTTTGTTTCCAAAAGCCATTCAATTAGAAAAGGAATTACTTAGGTAAAGAAAATTTTGTTTCCCAATTTTCTTGGGTATTAATATTTTGAAGTTTAATTTTCATAAATGAATTATCATCCTCATTAATCTTAGACCGATCCACAACTGTACTCTCGCCTTTTTTATTTTCAACATCTTCAAAAATAACGTCCCCCAATCTTGGAAGAAAAGGATATTCTATAGTTAGCTTTTCATCTTCAGTCATTACAAGCTGGGATGCTATTTCAAAAATAATTTCTTCAAATTTTTCAGCAATTATCTCATCATTTACTTCGTCTTTGGCTTTGGGATGAAGATTCGAAGCCCACTCAAAAAACTTAGCAATTGACTTTTCCTGTAAATCGTGTTTAATGTATGATGGAAAAGGTGATCGAATATGGTTGTCATCTTTAAACCAAAACTTAAAAGTCTCTTCAATTAACTCACTACTTTCTAACGATAAAGGGTTTAGTTCAATCATCTCATTTTTTTGACAAAGATATTAATCTATTTAATTCCATAAATGATTTTCGTCAGTTATAGAATTTTGGATTCAATAATTCAAATGTAACATCTATCTTTGGTTAACTAAAAATATCTAGAGGACGATGGTAAGATCTAAATTTGAAGAAAATAGTTGTAACAATTGCTCGACAACTGATTGTTTTATAAAACAACATTGCTCAAATGAATATATAACATTAATAAGTGATCTAAAGAAAACTTCAATTTACCGAGAACATCAGTACATAGCATATGAAGGAAATACAGTTCTTGGATTATTTTTCATTCAAAGAGGGAAAGCGAAAGTTATTTCATCTGGTTTAGCTGGAAAAACTCAAGTGGTTAGATTAACAAAGCAAGGTGATATTATTGGACATAGAGGATACGGAATAGAAAAATATCCAATAAGTGCAGTTGCTATAGAAGAGTCCTCCATTTGCTTCATAGATAATGACACTATATACAAGGCGTTCATGGAAAACCCAGAATTCACCTATGAGTTAATGATGTATTATTCAAAAGAATTAAGAAAATCAGAATTTAAAATTAAAAGTCAAGCACAGATGAATGTTAGGGAAAAAGTTGTAGATGCGCTGTTAAACTGTAATGCACATTTTAATTCTTCAAATTCATACCCTTTTTCAATTCAATTATCTCGTCAGGATATTGCAGATTTAGCCGGCATCAATACCGAACAATTATCTAGAATCTTATCAGAATTTAAGGCCGATGGACTAATCTCTGTTTCAAAAAATGAAATTTCTATCTTAAATAAAGAATTTCTTAGTGAAATTATATCTCCTTTTGGTATTGTAGAATAACTCCCCTGTTTCCGAATTTTTTAAATTCCATAGCACTTGAAAATTAGATAAATATCTTATGATTTATGTCATAAATTAATTTGTCAAATAACAATTTATGGGATGACTCTTATCAGAATAGCAGCACTTAGTTTCTTATAATATTGTAGCATAAACTAATTAAAAAATAAAACTATAATAATATGGAAGCAACAGCAGATGATGGAAAATTCAGGTTATTTGATTTTTCTAAACAAGAAATTAGAGTCTTACACCTTACATGGGTTGCCTTTTTTCTAACATTTTTTGTATGGTTTAACTTTGCGCCTTTAGCAAGCACTATCTTAGAGAGTTTAGATTTTTTAACTCCAAAACACATCAAAGCTTTATTAATTTGTAATGTGGCACTTACCATACCAGGCAGGGTTGTTATTGGTGCAATGGTTGATAAGTACGGGCCACGTAAAGTATTTGCCATATTAATGGTGGTAATGGCTATACCAGGGTTATTCTTTGCTTTCGGTACTACTTTTACTCAATTAATTGTTTCTAGATTATTGTTAAGCGTTATCGGAGCTGGATTTGTTATTGGTATTAGAATGACCGGTCAATGGTTCCCGCCTAAACATATCGGTAGAGCAGAAGGGTTTTATGCTGGTTGGGGTAATTTTGGCTCTGCTGCTGCTGCCGGTTTAATTCCAGTAATGGCGTTTACAATGTTTGGTGGAGAAGATGGCTGGAGATGGTCTTTAGCTACAAGTTCAATACTTTGTGGAATTTATGGTTTTGTTTATTTCTTTACTGCTAAAGATTTACCAAAAGAGGGAGCTACAAAAGATTACCACTTCGTTGCCGCAAAGAAAATGGGCTCTATGCCTGTTTCCAGCTACAAAGATTTAATCCAATACATCCTATGGTCATTTCCTTTATATGCTGCCCTAGGTGTGTTAGCATGGAAATTAGGTGGGTTAGATGTGGATGGATCCCCATTACTATCAACTACAATAGTTAATAGTGTTTATGTTATACTTGGTTTATGGTATTTGTACACCGTATATAATATATTAAAAGAGAATCTCCCAGCACTTAAAAAAGGGGTTCCTGAAGAAGAAAAATATTCTTGGAGCAGTGTTGCAGCATTAAACAGTACCTATTTTGCCAATTTTGGGGCAGAGTTAGCTGTTGTATCAATGCTTCCTTGGTTTTTCTTGACTGTTTTTGAACCGTTAAAAAATGCCGCTGGTGAATCAATTATGACGGTTACTATGGCGGGATTAGTAGCTGGATCCTTTGCTTTCATTAATTTGATTGCTCGACCTCTTGGAGGATATCTTTCAGATAGAATGTCAAATAGAAAAAGAACTATGTTATTCTATATGATAGGTATTGCAATAGGGTTTTTCTTAATGGGCGTTATCCCAAAGTATGGGCCTATAGTTGATGATGTGCAAACTTTATTACCTCAATTTAATGGTATTTGGTGGCTGATTGTAGCCGTTATAATTACCATGTTCTGTTCTATGTTTGTACAGGGGGCAGAAGGTGCAACATTCGCATTTGTGCCACTCATTAATCATAGGATTCAGGGTAAAATTGCAGGCATGGCTGGTGCTTATGGCAATGTTGGAGCCGTTATTTATTTAACCATTTACTCCATGGTAGATGCTAAAACATTCTTTTATATAGTAGCAGGTGGAGCAGCGATAAGTTTCTTATTCTGTTGGTTTATGCTTGAGGAACCTAAAGATTCATTTGCAGAAGGATAATTACATATGTCTGATTAATATCATATTTGAATCTCCTTTATTGCTTTAAATTTGATTGCAACTAAAAAACAATACTAACTAAAAATATAAAAATGTCAGAAATTAATATAAAAGAATGGGAGGTTGAAGACGAAGGTTTTTGGGCATCAACTGGAAAAAAAATAGCAACTAAGAACCTATGGTGTTCCATCCCTGCATTACTTCTAGCATTTTCTGTATGGATTATGTGGGGTGTACTTGTAAAGTACATGAAGGAGTTTGGATTTAATTTCGGAATGACAGAAGGATTAACTCCAGGATCAGATGAGTACAACGCTGTTTTAGGGGAAGTTAATAATCTTTACTACACACTCCCCGCAATTGCCGGTTTAGCTGGTGCTACGTTACGGCTTCCAAATTCATTCCTTATCTCTCTTGGAGGTGGCAGAAATGTAATTTTTGTTACTACAGCATTGCTTCTTATTCCAGCAATTGGTACTGGAATGGCTCTAAGTGATGTCAACACATCGTATATATTCTTTGCTATTATGGCTCTTCTTTCAGGCTTTGGTGGAGGAAACTTCTCTTCTTCTATGAGTAATATAAGCTTTTTCTTTCCTAAAAAAATGCAAGGATACGGATTAGGTATGAATGCTGGATTAGGAAATCTTGGAGTTGCAGTAATGCAAAAATTAATTCCTTTTGTTGTTACATTCTCTTTATTTGGTGGAACTGTTGGGGCAATAGCAACGGCAAAAGGAGCTCCATTTGAAGGTTTACAGAATGCTGCATGGATATGGGTTCCTTTAATTACTTTGGCAACTTTAGCCGCTTTCTTCGGTATGAACAATGTTTCTACTGGAACACCTAGTATGCCAAATACTGCAAAAGGGGTTTCTAAAACCCTTTATATGATTATTCTAGGATTAGCTGCTGCAAGTGTTGGTGCATTTATGCTAATCGGAATTCCTTGGGCAGACTGGGGTATGAAAAATTCATCCATGTGGATAGTTCTTCCGGTTGTTGTTATTCTAGCTGTTCAATTAATGAAACATGCAACTCCTAGTGAAATAAAAGGGAATCTAAAAAAGCAATTTTCAATTTTTAGTGATAAGCATAATTGGATTATGACAATAATCTATACCATGACATTTGGTTCTTTTATAGGTTTTTCAATGGTATTTCCAAAATTGGCTCAAGATATTTTTGTTTATTCTAATAAATTGGATCCAGAATGGGTAAATCCAAATGCACCAAACATTATGTTATGGGCGTTTTTAGGACCAATGTTTGGAGCTTTAATAAGACCAGTCGGAGGGATTATTTCAGATAAAGTTAATAGCGGAGCTAAAGTAACTATGTGGAGTACGATATTTCAAATTATTGCAGCATTGGCGGTAGCTTACTTTGTTATTCAGGCAAGAGGTTCTGAAACTCCAGAAGAATATTGGTGGCCTTTCTTTGCTTGTTTTATGGTTTTATTCTTAACAACAGGTATTGGTAACGGCTCTACTTTTAGAAGTATCCCATATATCTTTTCTAAAGAAAAAGCTGGTCCTGTTTTAGGATGGACAGCTGCAATTGCAGCATATGGAGCATTCATAATTCCAAAAGTATTTGGACAGCAAGTAACAGCTGGAACCCCTGAATATGCTTTATATGGTTTTGCTATATATTATTTAATATGCCTCTTGTTAAATTGGTGGTATTACCAAGGTCCAAAAAGAGAATTTGATAATCCATAGGATGCATTAAAATAAGATTGAAAAAAGGGTTATGTATTTCATAACCCTTTTTTGATAATTAAAGTAACTTTATATTTTGACCTATTTAATTAATGGAGCTAAAATCAACATATGAAAACAAACTTTTAGCCTTTACTGGTAAAGTAGGCGATTTAGCACATAACGAAATTATATCTGTTGATTTAAAATGCACTTTATCTCAGGCTTCCAGACTACTTATAAATCCTGCTATTAATTACCTTATTGTTTTAAAAAACGGTATCCCTGCTGGTGTTGTGACTAAAGAACATTTCTCCCGTTCAAATAATAAAATTCATACCAATTCCGGTTATGTGGATGAAATAATGGACACTCATTTAATATCTGTCCAAAAAAACAAACCAGTATTTGAGACCCTGATGTTTATGTTAAAACATGATGTTAATTCCTTATTGGTGATGGATGAAAAAAAATCAATTGGCGTAATATCCCAGCAGGATTGGCTCTCGGTACAGGTCAATTACCCTACTCAATTAATTAAAAAAATAAGGGAAGCGAATACCATTTCAACTATTGCACTTTTAAGGACAGAAAGTAAAAAAGTTATTTGGGATACTTTTATTAAGGAAGAAAATGCAGTGTCTTTGACCAGAGTAATTACTGTAATAAATGATGCTATTGGTAAACGAATACAACAGTTAGCCTTAATCGAAATGGAACAGAATGGAAAAGGTCTTCCTCCAGTAAATTTCGCTTGGATAGGCATGGGTAGTGAAGGGAGAAAAGCACAAACCATTAGAACTGATCAAGACAATGGATTAATCTTTGGAAACGTACCCCAGAAAGAATATGATACTGTTAAAAATTGGTTTTTAGCATACTCCAAAATTGTAGTAACTGGTTTAAACAATTGTGGATTTCCATTCTGTCAAGGAAATATAATGGCTTCAAATCCAGATTTATGTAACTCTATTGATAAATGGAAGGAGCTTTTTGAATTTATTATTACGAAAGCTGATGCAAAAGAATTGCTGGATGCTTCTATATATTTTGATTTTAGATGTATCTACGGAGATCAAGACTTAACTGATGAACTCTGGAATTTTTTATTTAAAAGCATGGAAAAACATAACTTTTTTATGCGTCATTTTTCTGAAAATTTACTGGAAGCTAGTAGACCACCTATAAAAAAATGGCAATGGAAATTATTAAACTTTATTAAAGTCCCTCCCCCTCCTTTTGATATTAAAAGAGAAGGCACTGCTCCGCTCGATGCGGCAATTAGGGTGCTTGCACTTCATAATAAAATAAAAGAAACCAACACACTAAAAAGATTACAATGCATTTTAGAAAATGGTAATATGTCAAAATCACTAGCAGATAGTGTACATGTTGCATTTGATTTTATTCTTAAATTGAGATTTAAACTAGAATTTACTATGGATACTAAAATTGAATCATTAGATCATATTGTTAACCCTAATGATTTATCTTTTATAGAGCTCAGAAAACTTAAAGATGCCCTTAAGACAATTTATGAGGTACAAGATTATGCATTTAAAGAAGTTACCCAAATGAGCATTCCTTGGGCAATGAGATAAAAGTTGAATTATGAAAATGAATACTAGACAAAAACATTGGTTCTTTTTTATTGTTACTGCAATTGGCGCAATCGTGGTAGTAAATCTAGCTATACTCCTTATGTGGACGGATATGAGTGAAGAGGAGCGGATATTTGGAAAACAAATTTTTGGAAGGGTAGTTACCTATGGTACAATGGCTATGATTGTTTTGTTTTTTATTAGTTCGCAATTTATACTATATATATTTAGAAACTATATTTCTCCAATAGAAACACTTACAGAGGAGACAAGATTAATCTCCTTAGCAAATGCTAAATATAGAATTAAACCAGTTGGAGCACTCGAAACTCATCACCTAACAAGTGTAATTAATGATTTAGCTGATTCATATATCGCGTTAAAATCAGATGTGAAAAACATAGTTACAGAATCAAAAGAAGGCTTTGACGCTGAAAAGCTGAGGCTTGAAGTATTAATGAATATGGTATCGGAAGGTATAATTATATGTAACAATGATGGAAGAATTTTAGTTTGTAATCACCATGCGTATGAAATATTTAATTCAATTGACCATAATGAAATTGGGAGGTTTTCAAAACTAGGATTAGGGCAATCTATATTTGGTGTTTTTAATAGAACGCCTGTTGTATATGCTTTGGAAGAATTGCAAAACAACCTATTGAAAGAAAACAATTCTCAGACATATGAATTTATAACTACTAGATATAAAGTTCAATATTTGGATGTCAAAGTTTCTTCTATTTCCAAGGCCCATGATTTGAAAAATGGTTTTGGCTACATTTTTACATTTAAGGATATAACAGAAAATGTTAGCAAGCATCAAATTGAGACCTATCAAAATCAGCGTATTATTCTTGATGAATTAGCTTCAATCGCTAATACGAAAACGAAGAATCGATACAATTTAATCACCGAAAATGGAGTTTGGATTACTTTAAAATATAAATATATTATTGACTTCTTAATAGAGCTTTCTAACTATTTAAATAGCTTGGATGTTAAAACCATTAGCATTGGTCTTTCAAAAGAAAATAAAATTCAAATTAACTGGAGTGGTGATGAATTTAATTTTGAATCATCTAAGCAATATTTTAATGATTTAATATTGAATCAAAATACAAGTAACAGTTATTCCAAGATAGAATTAGATATTCAAGGATACAAACAGAAAAGTGAACTAAACATTAAAGATTCTAGAGAATCTAGACCTGTTTTCTATAATTCTGAATTATTCGATCATTCAGCTCAGAGTACAGAATTAGATGATAAATTACTTCGTGATTTAACTTATGTAGTATTTGATACGGAAACTACTGGGTTAGATCCTTCTGGAGGAGATGAAATTATTTCAATAGCTGGCGTAAGAATATTTAATGGTAAAATTAATAACGAAGAATTTTTTGATGAATTAGTTAATCCTGAAAGAAATATCCCTTTAACATCGCTAAAAATTCACGAAATATATCCAGAAATGTTGGATAACAAACTCACAATTGATAAGGTATTACCAATGTTTCATGAATTTGCTGATAATTCAATTTTGGTAGCTCACAATGCTGCTTTTGATATGAAATTTTTGCAATTAAAAGAAAATGATACTAATGTTAAATTCAACAACCCTGTATTAGACACCTTATTACTGTCGGCCATATGTCATCCAAAACAAGGAATCCATAATTTAGAAGATATTGCAGAAAAATGTGGAGTAGAAATCATAGGAAGGCATACCGCTTTGGGAGATTCCTTAGTAACTGCAGAAGTTCTTCTTAAATTTATTCCTATACTAGAATCGATGGGAATTAAAACTTTAGGAGAAGCAAGAAAAGCATCACAAAAAACCTCACTTTCAAAAATTAAATTTTAAAGGAAACGCAGGTCAAGTAATTTTTAAATAAAGGTTATACTTATCTACAATCATTGAATCGCCTTTTATTTCTAATAATTTTTTTTCTTGAAATTCAGCCATTAGTCTCTGGATATATTGGGTTGATGTTCCAACAAGCTCGGATAATTCTCTATTTGAATAATGGATTTTAACCTTAGCTCCGTTAGTATTTTTTTCATTTATTAATAATAAAATTGTATTTAATAATCTTTGCTTTATTTTTTGAGACTTTAGGTTATAAATTCTATTTCGTGTATAGCCTATTCTATTGCATAATGCTAAAATGATTTCTCCATTAAAAATGGAATTGTTATTCAGTATCTTTTTAAACTCATTAGTTGGAATGAAAGTAGAATGCACTTTTCCACCAAATGCAGAACTGCTAAAAGAATAATATTCAGAATCACTAAAAAATGAAGATAATCCAATAAATTCATTGGAATAAGCAAACCATACCACCATATTTTTTTTCCCCCTTCTGGTTACTTTGATTTTACCATTATTTATAAAGTAAATACCTTTTATTTTCTCACCTTCTTTGAATATAATTTCGTTTGCTCTAAAACTCCTTTTAGATTTAAATCTGGTGTTTAATAATTTTTCTATTTCAACCTCTGAGCTCAAATTGTTAATTTAAACTAAAGTTAACTCTAAAAATGGTTCAAATACAATGAGTTATATCATAAAGACAATTTAGAAATTAATAAAAAGGATAAAGAAAATACCAATTAGCCACCTATGGTAGTCATACTTCTATTTTTAAGAAAAATCTGTTCACTTTTAATATCTTTAAAAGAAGTAATCCCAGCTCTTTCTCGTTTCTTATAATAGACAGAACCCAGCATTAAAGGAACAATATCTTCGCCATTTCGTAAGGTTCCTAACAAATCAGTTTCTTCATTAGAAAAGAGACAGTTTTTAATTTTTCCATCTGCTGTGAGTCTTATTCTATTACAAGTTTTACAAAATGGGTTAGTTAAGGTACTAATTATTCCAAAACTGCCTTTATAGT
>JBFIEB010000038.1:0-14413 GCA_041603555.1 Vicingaceae bacterium | reverse complement strand
TCTTTCATTTCTTGAGCGGCTTTATTGGTAAATGTTAATGAAAGAATATTAAAAGGGTTTACCCCTTTATTGATGAGATGAGCTATTCTATATGTCAGTACTCTAGTTTTTCCAGAGCCTGCTCCAGCAATAACCATAACGGGTCCTTCTGTTGCTTCAACTGCTTTTTTCTGAGAATCGTTCAGATTATTTAAATAACTCATAAGGCAAAAGTAAGATTATAGGGTAGGAAAAAGAATGTTGTTAAAAACTTAATTTAATCTAAAAATAGTTTTTTTAGTAGGATGCCAAATTGAATCTAGATAATGTAATTTATAATTTGTTTAAATTTTTAAAGTATCTTAGTTTTAATCAAAATTTAGAAAGTTGGTATTTATAAATGCAATAAGCTATCATTTTCCTGAAACATTTCATACTAATAGTCAAGTTATTGACGAGTATTATAAGTATGGAGGAGATTTCTCTCCTAAAATTACATCTGCTGACATTTATAATCAATGTGGGATTAACAAAAGATACATTTCACACCCTGACGATACTGCCAAAGATTTAGGAAATAGGGCAGCTGAAAAATTATTTAATGAATGGGAAATAGACCGTAAAGCAGTTGAGTACATCATTTTTGTTTCAGATGCCTTAGATTATAAAGGACCAACAACGGCTTGTATAATGCAGCACGACTTAGGGCTTGAAAATTCTGTTGCAGCAATAGACATACTGCATGGTTGTACGGGATGGGTTTATGGAATAAGTCTCGCAAAAGCACTAATTTCTTCTGGACAGGTTTCAAATGTTTTGTTGATTACAGCTGATGTGCCAACAAAAATCATACACCCTATAGATATCGAATTAAAATCCATTTTTAGTGATGCTGGGGCAGCAACTTTTATTAGTAATAAAAAAGATATTAATGACTTAAATGCTTCTATTGGTGATTTTGTTTTTGGAACGGATGGAAAAGGAGAAAACACTTTAAAGGTTGAGCGTTCGGCAACTAAAGAACCAGCTGATATAGAATGGTTGAGTAAGTATATAGATCTTCCAACTGGTTTGGTTGGTGGGAGAATGATAATGAATAGTCCTAAAGTTTTTCTATTTGCATTGAGAAAAGTCCCTGTATTAATAGATGCGATATTAAAAAAAGAAAATTTAACTAGAGATGACATAGATTTATTTATCTTGCATCAGGCTAATGGTAAAATGCTGGATTTCATTCGTAAAAGGATGAAAATACCTCAAGAAAAATTCATCATTAACATTGATGAAATAGGAAACACAGTTTCTGCATCAATTCCATTAGCAGTTTATAGTACACTAAAGGATAGTAAAATAAAAAAAGGAAGTAAGGTTTTAGTTGCAGGATTTGGAATAGGATTATCTTGGGGAGCAACTGTTATTACGTTTTGAGTATGGAAATGAAGGAATTTATAAAAAAGTTAGAAGCAGAGTTTGAAGAACTTGAACCAGGGACTTTGCAAGAAGATACTGACTTTAGAGATTTAGATGAATGGAGTTCTATGCATGCTCTGATTATTATCGCTTTAATTGATGTTGACTACGAGGTTGTAATAAATGGGGAAGATTTATCGAAAATCAGGACAGTAAAAGAGCTGTTTGATTTGGTTAAAGAGCGCATGGGCTAATGCCTTTTTTCTCAATTAATAATATTCAAGTTTCTGGAATTGCCGCTGCAGTTCCTAAAGAAATAGAATCAAATTTAGATTACGATTTACTTTCTGATTCGGAAAAAAAATTATTAATAAAAACTACTGGAGTTGAGGAAAGAAGAGTAGCTCCAAAAGGGTTGACAACTTCTGACCTCTGTTATCAAGCAGCAGAAAAATTATTAAAAGAGTTAGATTGGCAAAAGGAGAATATTCAAATTATCATTTTCCTATCTCAATCAAGAGATTATTACTTACCAGCCACATCAATTATTCTACAAGATCGATTGGGATTATCAAAAAACTGTATGGCATTTGATATAGGACTGGGTTGTTCAGGGTTTGTATATGGACTATCTGTAATAGGAGGAATTATGTCAAGCACTGGATTAAAAAAAGGGTTACTTATGATGGGAGACATTTCTTCTGCAACATGTTCTAAAGATGATAAAAGCACTTATCCTTTATTTGGTGATGCTGGAACTGTTACTGCTATCGAGTTTAATGAAAATGCAAAAGCTATTAATTTTCAATTAAATAGTGATGGATCAGGACATGAAGCTATCATAATTCCAGATGGAGGGATCCGAAATTTGGTTTCAAAGGAATCGTTTGATGTTAAAGAAATTGAAAAAGGGATTAATCGATGTAATCTAAACTTGGCATTAAATGGCCTGGATGTTTTTAATTTTTCTGTAACAGAAGTGCCAAAAAGTATTAAAGAATTTTTTGATTACACAAACACCAATACTGATCAATACGATTATTTTTTAATGCATCAAGCCAATAAGCTAATGAACGAGACTATTCGAAAAAAATTAAAATTTCCAGAAGATAAAGTTCCTTATTCTATACAAAAGTATGGAAATACTAGCTCGGCTTCAATTCCTTTAACCATTGTTTCAGCATTAAATAAACAAATTAAATCTAAATCTTTAAATTTGTTAATAGCAGGCTTTGGTGTTGGGCTTTCTTGGGGGGTTGTTTCGCTAAAAACAGATAAAATCATTTGCCCAGAATTGATAGAAGTATGAACCCGTTTGAATTAGAAAATAAAACAATATTAGTTACTGGGGCATCATCTGGAATTGGAGAGCAGGCAGCTATTTCCATTGCTAACAGTGGAGCAAGAGTAATATTATCAGCAAGAAATCAAGAAAAATTAATAGAAACGAAGACTAAATTAATTGGTGAAGGGCATGAAATAATAGTTGCTGACCTAACCAATGAAGATGAATTAAATCAATTGGTAGATACAATTAAAAATATTGATGGATTCGTTCAAAGCTCTGGTATTGTAAGACCTTTTCCTATTAAGTTTATTGGACAAAAACAATTGGAAGAGATGTTTGGAATAAATTATCAAGCACCAGTTTTATTAGTAAGTAAACTGTTTAAAGCCAAGAAAATAAACCCAAAATCTTCTCTAGTTTTTATGTCATCTATTTCAAGTCATTTTCCGCATAAGGGAGGGGCATTGTATTCTGGTAGTAAAGCAGCCATTAACTCATTTAGCAAAACAATTGCTTTAGAATATGCTACCCAACAAACAAGATCAAACGTTATAAGCGCAGCCATGGTTAAAACCCCTTTGTTTGACGAGGCAGAAAAAGCCGTAACAAAAGAAATGATGGATAAACATGGAGAACACTATCCCTTAGGATTTGGTGAACCAGAAGATATTGCCAATGCCATTATATTTTTATTATCAGACGCATCTAAATGGATTACAGGAACAGAGTTAGTGATGGATGGAGGTTTAACCGCAGGACAATAAATGAAATATTCAGTAGTCATACCAGTATACAATAGTCAAGATTCTTTAGAAGAACTTTATAACCGAATAAGTGAAACATTGAGTAAAGTTTCTGATAGTTTTGAGGTTGTTTTTGTAGATGATTTTTCTAATGATGCTAGTTGGGATAACTTATTAAAGCTAAAGAACACTCATCTAAATAATGTTAAGATTATTCGATTTGCAAAAAATTATGGTCAGCACAATGCAGTTTTATGTGGATTGAAATACTGTAAAGGAGATCGAATTGTGACCATAGATGATGATTTACAACAAGCACCTGAAGATATTTTGTTATTAATCGATAAGATGGACAACAGTAATGCGGATTTAGTTTACGGGGTTGGGGGAAAACATCATTCCGTTGCAAGGCGAATGGGAAGTAAATTGTATAAGCAAGGATCAAAGCATATTGATGGTAAATATGGTGAAGGATCATCTTTTAGATTAATAGAACGGTCATTGTTAGAAAAAGTAATTGGTAGAAAACAGCACTTTGTTTTTATTGAAGAATTGTTGTTTTGGCATACCGAATATATAGAAGTAGTTAAAGTAAATCACTATCCGAGAAAAAGTGGAAAATCTGGTTATTCTCCTTTCAAATTATTTAAACTGGTCGTCAATGTTTCTATTAATTATAGTAATTGGCCTTTAAAATTTATGATTTATGGAGGAGCAGTATTGTCGTTAATTTCATTTTTATTTGGTCTTTATTTTATCCTAAAAAAAATTATTCTAGGGGTCAACGTTCCTGGATTTACCGCATTAATTGTGGCAATTTTTTTCTCAACAAGCATTCTCCTATTGTGTTTTGGAATTGTTGGAAAATATTTACAAAACATTTACATTGTACTCAACGATAAACCAGCTTACTCTATTAAAGAAGCTTTGTTATGATTATCAACAAATATGGCATAACCTTAACAAGACTTACTGCAGAAGATATTGAATTGGTTAGAATTAGAAGAAACAGTCCAGCAATTCAAAGTAAAATGTTTTTTCAAAAAACCATTTCACAACAAGAACAAAAAAAGTGGTTTCATTCCATCAATAATGAAAAAAATTATTACTTCATTATTCAAAGCAATGGCGAAAAAGTGGGGTTAATTCATGGTAAAATTCACTCCTATTCTGATAAAATTGCAGAAGGGGGAATGTTTATTTGGGACGAAAAATGTTTGGGTTCGCACATACCTGTTATTGCTTCGGTGTGTATGGCAGACCTCACTTTTTTAATTATGAAAATGGATAAAACCATTGCTGAAGTTAGAACAGACAATCCAAGAGCGCTTAAATATAATTTAGAATTAGGGTATCACATTACCGAGAAATTAAAAGATTCAGATAAAGTACTAATGGAGCTGACCAAAGAAAGTTATTTTGAGAATGCACAAAAAATTCGTGAAACAGTAAAAAAAATTGCAAAAGATAATTCAGACCTATCCTGGGATGATATTGATATTTCCGGGGTTGATTTTGATAAATTGTATCAAAATTTACCGGAGTACTTAAAAAATGAAGTGGTAAAAAAAGTCAATCATGTATGATCTTGTTCAACTAAAGTTTAGCTACAGGTTAAAATATGGATGGTATCAATTCATTGATAAATTTTTGGGCAGACCAAGAGGAGTGGCATTGACCCGAAAATCAAGAGTTAGGTTATACAAAAAGATACATCAATTCTTAAAAGCAAAAGGCCCCGGAAAACTAGTTGATATTAAACGTGTTAAGGATATCTCTTTGCACGATTTTAAGAAAAATTATATCCGAAAAGGTATCCCTGTTGTTATAGAAAATGGAGCTAAAGATTGGGGGTGTGTTAAAGATTGGTCGTTAGAATATTTTAAAAACTTACATGGAGAAGATGAGGTAACCATCATTGCTAGCAACATAGGAGAACAACCTTTTGAGCTCACAAAATTAAAAGATATTTTAGACAATATAAGTAATGGAGGAGATAAGTACTTTCGGTTTTACCCATTGTTACGACAACACCCTGAGCACATCAAAGATTTTGATTATTCCTGGCTTAGAAAGTGTAGAAATAAAATTGCCTTTTGGGATCAGTTTCAGGTTTTTATTGGAGGTAATGACACCTACACCCCTATTCATTCTGCCATGCCAAGTAATATTTTTATTCAGGCATTTGGAGAAAAAGAATGGGTAATCTATCCACCTCAACTCACTGCAATAATAGATTGTGAACCAGGAAAAAATTTTCATCGTGGTGCACCTCATAAAAAAGAAACTGGTCCCTTCAATCCGTTTAATCCCGATTATGAATCTCCTTACAATCTGTATAAATACATTGATGGGATAAAAGTCCACTTAAAACCAGGTGACATCATGTATAATCCTCCGCAATACTGGCATGCTGTAAAAAACAGATCTGTTTCAATCGGTGTTGGTTACCGTTGGGTCTCTCCATTTTCAGCACTAAAGGCTACATTTTTATACACCTTTCTGGATTTTATTGATGCACCTTTTAAAAGAGAAGTCATCAAAAATTTAAAAAATGATTATACCCTAATTCATCTAAAAGAAATGGGGGTGCTAGATGAATACCTTAAAGAAAAGAAAGTTAAAAGTTCATGATCAAAAAATTGCTACATAAGGTAAACCCTAAATACAAAAACTTATTGGTAGTACTTCTTTTTTTGGTGATTTTTAAAACTATTTCAACACTCTTTTATGGCAGTTATTTTTACTTTTTTAACAATTTATCGCTAAAATGGAATGACTATTTAGTTCAAAAATTCAACCTTGATTTATTTTTTCTCCAACTTAAACCATATTTAGATCCTTCATTTTTCATCTCAAGTTTTAAAAGTCCAAGCACCATTGTTGGGGTACTTGTTTTTTTCTTCTTACTTAAAAATAGACATAAGATTACTTGGCAAGAACTAGGTGTAGATCGGTTTTTAAAACTCTTTTTTATTGTTCCGGGAATGGTGTTGTGTTGGGAGTTATTAACCTATGATTATAATTTTTATGTAGATCATTACTTTTTTTTAGAGCGTTTGTTGATGTTAATTTTTTTAGTAATGGTTTGGTTTCATCCGATGCATTCAGTGTGGTTTTTAATGCTCGCCCTATTATTTAGAGCTCAATTTGATTTCCCCATTGGAGGCTTTCCCATATTTGATAAAAAAGTGTTGTTCGATCTGTATTTGCTTTTAATTACTTTTTTGATGATCAGAGTAAAAATAAAATTATCCTATCATTGGCTCATCTTTTTTATCATAGTGGTAGTTGCTAGTAATTATTTTGCAACTTCAATTGGTAAAATTAGATTAACGCCTCATGGTTATGAATGGATCACTCAAAATCCACTGGATTATTTGATCATGAATGGTAATTACAGAGGGTGGCCGTATTCGTCAGGTACAATACCTTGGGTGACTAAATATAAATCATTAGTGCAAATGATAACTTTCTCATTAGAATTTTCAACCTTGTTTCTATTTTTTAGAAGAAAATTGGCGATCTTCATATTACTTGGTTGTGTTTCTATGCACTTGGCCATATTTTATTTCGGAGGAATCTTATTTTGGAAGTGGCTCATCATTGATGCACTATTGATAGCTTTTTTAATCTACCGAAAAGACTTGGGACAAGTGTTTGACCGCAGCTTTTTTAAGTTATCATTTATTTTAATTCCAACGGCAGTTTTTTGGCTGTCGGCATTTACTATTGGTTGGTTAGATACTAAATTCAATCAAACATTCGAATATACTGTGGTGTCGGAAAATGGTAAAGAGTATAATGCTTCAAAAAGTATTTTTAATCCTTTTCATCAATTGTTCTATCACGATAAGTTTTTGTATGCTTCAAATGAAAAGCGAATAAAAATAACCGGTTTTGGATATACGTTTAAATATGTATGGTCTCATGCAATCAATAATTCCTCATTAGAAACTATTGACCAAGTGGAAACAAAGATTGGAAAAAATTTTTATTCGAAAGAGAAAGATCAGGCACACACCAATTTCATCAAAACTTTTTTCACCAATTATAATGACCATATTGAAACCAACTATTTTAGGAATTGGATAAAGGCTCCGGAACATATCTATAATTTTCCTGATGAACCGGTTTACCACAAACAAGGTAAAATAAAAACAGTAAATGTATATCTCAAAAAGACTTACATTGAAGGTCATAAATTAATACTATTAGAGAAGAAACTGATAAAATCAGTAAGCATTTGATTATCTTTGAATAAGCATGAATGATTTTCGAAGAAATATAAAATGGAGTATGCGTATGCAATACGGATACTATCAATTTATGGATCATTTTTTAGGAAGAGATCGTTCGTTTAAAATTCATGAAAATGGAAGAAGGAAGTACTACAAAAAACTTCACGAACAGTTAAAGTCTAGTGGTGAAGGGAAAATAACACCTATTGAACGAAGAAAAGATTTGAGTCTTGCAGAGTTCAAAAAAAATTATTTCAAAAAAGGAATTCCTGTAGTGATGGAAGGAGCTGCTAAAGATTGGAATTGTGTAAAAAGTTGGTCGTTTAATTATTTTCAGGAATTGCATGGTGATGATGAGATTGTGATGGCCGACCAAGAATACATGGAAAACGATTATACACGGACCACCTTATCGAACGCAATAGATGAAACGAGAAAAGGAAATGGAGCTTACTATCGATTTTATCCATTGTTAGAAAGACATCCCGAACATATAAAAGACTTTGACTATAAATGGATAAGGGAAAGAAGAAATCCAATAACGTGGTTCGAAGCTTTTCAGGTTTTTATTGGTGGGGAAGGTTCTATTACTCCGTTACATAACGCCAATCAATGTAATTTGTTTGTTCAGACTCATGGGGAAAAAAAGTGGGTGCTTTATCCTAATTACTACATTCCAGTTATTGACCCGGCACCTATTAGGAATGTATATAGAGGAGCTCCATATAAAACAACAGATGGCCCCTTCAATCCATTCGATCCCAATTATGACACACCATACACACTATTCAAATACATAGATGGGTATTCTGTTCATTTAAAACCTGGAGATATTTTTTGGAATCCACCTTTTTACTGGCATGCAGTTAAAAATGTGGGGGAATCCATTGGAGTAGGTTATAGATGGTTTGCACCATTTTATATGTTCAAAATATCATCTCTCTATTCTTTTTTAGATTTATGTGCCTTTAACCCACCATTTTGGAAGGCTTATAAGCTTTATAGAAAAGATATTAATCTCATTCATTTGGCAGAGCATGGGAAACTTGATAAGTACATAGCAGAAAACAAGAAGAATGAATTATCAAAGGCTACTTAAAAATAACGAACGTTTTCAATATGGGTATTACCAATTTTTAGATCATTTTATTGGTAGAGAAAGATCGTTTCGATGGCATTATAATTCTAGAAGAAAATTATTCAATTCCATTCATCAGCGTTTTAAAGCAAACGGAAAGGTTGGACAAACCTACGAAATAGAACGAAGGAAAGATCTGAGTTTGGATGAGTTTAAAAGGCATTATATCAAAAAAGGAATCCCTGTTGTTATGGAGGGAAAAGCCGATGAATGGAATTGTGTAAAAAACTGGTCGTTAGAATACTTTAAAAATTTATATGGAGATGAAGAAATACTTTATGTAAATCATGAAGCTATAGAAGACCCTTATGAAAAAGTTTTATTAAAAGATGTATTGGAAGGAATCAGATCTGGTGAAGGGAAGTATTATCGATTTTATCCTTTACTTCAACGTCACCCCGAACACATCAAAGATTTTGATTATGAATGGATACTAAAAGCTAGACATAATTTTACCATTGGAGAAAATTTCCAAGTTTTCGTGGGTGGTAAAGATTCTTATACACCGCTTCATAATGCATTCAGTTGTAATATTTTTACTCAAGCATACGGACAAAAAGAATGGTATTTATACCCTCCAGATTATTCTCTGATCTTTGATCCCGATCCTGCACAAAATATATATAGAAGTGTGAGTTCACGTCAAGGTGGAGCGTTTAACCCATTTGAGCCGGATTATGAAAAATTTCCTTTGTTCAAATACATCGACCGAATTCATGTCATGCTCAATCAAGGGGATGTATTTTACAACCCTCCGTATTGGTGGCATTCTGTCAAAAACCCAGGAGATTCAATTGGAGTTGGATACAGATGGTTACCTCCCCACCATTGTTTTAGTAAAGCCCCACTTTATTTTTTCTTGGATTTATGTGCAAGAAACCCTACTTTATTGGGGTCCATGAAATTGGCCAAAACCGACATTAATTTAATTCAATTGGCGCAAACAGGTCGATTAGATGATTTTTTGGTCTCACGAAAAACAAGTTAAGCGAATTCTACTTATTCTGCGAAACATACTTGTGATCGGATAGCGTACTTCTTATGGCAAGAATGAATTTTCTCATTGGAAATGGTAACCAAAAGTAAATCAGTATAAACCTAAAAATCAGTCTATACTTTAATTTTGATATGGGCAAACAGCAAAAAATATAAAAATCCATTTTTGGTTTGGCAAATTTATAACCATAAGATGTAGCCAGATCGTGGGTGGTGTATTCTATATTTTTTATTTGTCTTTTCGTAAGACTTTGTTTCCATTTATCCGCTATGGACTGGTCTATAGGTTTAAGCAAATTGATGTGTTTCTTCTTTAGTTTGTCTCCATAGTCGTTAAACCTTTCGTTTACCATGGACCTGTATTCTAGCATGCTTGGATTAAATTCTATGGTTAAAAATTCACACAAAGATTTTAGTGTGTCTTCAGTTTTCCCAATTAAGTCTTCATACTTTAATAAGTAATAGTTTTGAGGAAATTTTTTTTCGAGGGATTCAATTATTTGATTATGAAGGGACCAAATCGAACCAACGGCCAATGCATCTTTTCTTTTAAAGGTGTTGATGTGTCCATTAGCTGTTCCTCGAGGATCCCGAATCATATGGATGATTTTCGCCTTGGGATGAACCTTCATAATCTTCTCGGTGAATCTTGCGTAAATGGGATTCTTGTCTCCGATAATTTTAACCTGTTCATCATTGGTTTTATTAAAACTTAGCCGAACAAGGTTGCAAGCCTCTTCAAAATTTGAAATGGGAGCATGAAGTTCAAACTTTTTTAGGATATCTTTTTTAGAAATTTGCCATACCAAACGAAATGGGCGGTCTGTGTATAGGTCATCAATGAATGAGGTAATCAAGCTTTGGTCCCATTTTTTTTTATCCTTATACTTATCATATAAATTAAGCACAAAAAAAGACTCTGGCGGAACTACCACATTGGGATGTGCATTTAAAATATTCTGCAGCAATGTAGTTCCCGATCGTCCCATGGCCAATATGTATACATTTTTATACATCAATTTTCGAGATAAACAATTTTAGGTTTACTTTTTAGCTCCCTCAACCATATTGGTAACCTGTAATACAAGCTCATTTTAAATTTAAAGAAGCGAATTCGAATCGGAATTGACTTTTCTGGAAATTCCTTGGTAATGCCATGATAGCCATACTTACTTCCATAAAAACTGCATATTTTGTCCAATTCTTTAATGGATTGGGGGGTCAATTGGGATTTCCATTTGTCAATAAAAGTAGGATTAATGGGTCGGGCAATATTGGCGTGAATTTTCCCTAATCCTTCGGTTCTTAGCTGTCGAATCTCCTCAGATTTTGCCTGATCAACATAATTTTTTAAGGCTTTGTCCAGCGAGGTATGGAATTGAATCATGTGTTCGCTAAAATCAATTCCAATAAAGGGGCAAAGTTGACTCAATTCTTGTTTGGGATTAGTTAATAAATCTTCATATCGAATTAAATGAGGGGTTGGAATGGCCTTTTCGATTGCTTGATTGGATAATAACCATCGGAATCCCAAAGTACTACTGGAAATACTTTTTCTAAATTTTAAAACCGAATTGGCACATGCTCGATAATCACGAATAAGATGAATGAACTTGGCTTCTGGATAAATTTCTTGCACTAAAGGAATCAGTAAACCGTGAATGGGGTTTTTATCAATAATTACTAGGGGTTGACCTTTCTTAAAAAGTGAAATAAATGATCCGTAAACTTGCTTACAAACAGTACCGTATGTTGAAGATGGTGGAAGACTCATGATGCGGTTGGTTAAATCTACTTGATTTAAATCCCAAAATAAATGAATCATTTGTTCGGTAATTACATCTTTGATAAAGGATTGCTTGATTTTGGTGGTCCAGTTGGTAACTTTTCCATATTTATGATAAAAGTGAATAACAAACTTGGATTCAAATGGTGCAATTGTATTGGGGTGGGCATCTAACATGGTTTGCAATAAGGTTGTCCCGGACCGCCCTTTTGCCACGATAAAAATTATTGGAACATCAATAGGAAGCACATTATTTTTTTTAGAACCCAACAGAGCTAAAGTATGAATTTTCAAACTCTTTATTTCAATTCTTTACTAAATTTGTCCATCAATGAGTTCCATGGCTAATAAATCTGAAATTTGGTTTTCCTGTTTACGTAACTTTCGAATAACCGATTCTAATAAGTTCTATGATTCTAAGGAATTTCCTTGGGTTGAAATTTTGGAAAATAACTCAGAGTTAATATTCGATGAATGCAAAAAATTCATCCGAGACAATGATGCTCGAATTAAACCCTATTTTAATGAGGAAATGGTATCTAAAAGGAACCGTTGGAGAGCATTTAGCTTTATGTTTTGGTCGGTTAAGATGAAAAAGAATTTGGAAAAATGTCCGCAAATTTCTCATGTGCTTAAACAAATCCCTGGATTGATTTCGGCTTCCGTGAGCATTTTAGAACCGCATACCGAAATCTTTCCCCATCGAGGCGATACTAATGCGATTTATAGGTGTCATTTGGGTTTAAAGATACCAGCTTCCCTACCTGATTGTGGTTTTAATGTTGGAGGTGAGGAGAGATCCTGGGTGCAAGGGAAGACACTTACCTTTGAGGATTCCGCTGAGCATTTCGCATGGAATAATACTAACGAAAGACGTTATGTTCTATTACTAGACATCATAAAACCCGAATTTGCTTTATATAAAGATTACGTTTCCAGTATAGTTTTGTCTGGCTTAGTCAATCAAGCCTTGATTCAAAAAATGCCCTTTGTCAATAAATTACCCGTTGGAATTAAAAAGCTCATCCTTTATTTTAATTCGGTATGGATTAGAATTGTATTAAGTTTAAAAGGTTAATTTATATATTTGTTTGATATTCCACCTTAATGATGAAGATTAACCTTTCGAAAATAAAACAATCTCGTTTTTATTTAATTATTGTTTTAATAAACTTTATTATTTACGGAAATAGTTTAAATAATGAATACTCTTTAGATGACAATATAGTGGTAGATGGTGTAGAAAAGGTAGAAGGGGGGTTAAAAGCTATTCCAGCAATATTTACAACACATCATGCCATTGATAAAAAACAAAGTTATGGTTATCGTCCGATGGTATCCTTATCATTTGCCTTAGAAAAACAATTTTTTGGAGGTCTCCCGGATAAACAATCATTGGAAGATAAAAAAAGGAAAGATAAATTAACTCAGGCCAACATTAGCCACTTTATTAATTTGTTGATTTATGCCTTAACTAGTATTATTTTATTTAAGTTTTTAAGCTTATTGTTTAAGGATTATAATCAAGCATTACCTTTATTGGTATGCATATTATTTATTTTACACCCCTTACACACAGAACCTGTCTGCAATATTAAAAGTAGGGATGAGTTGTTTATGTTTTTAGGTGTAATACTTGTTCTATTTAATGCGCTTAAGTTTAACGCTACAAATAAGCTAAAGTATTTGGGATACGTTTCTTTGTTTTTTTTCTTCGCGATTTTATCAAAATCAACCGCTTTAGTTTTGTTCGGATTAATGCCAGTAATACTATACTATTCTAATGTTAGTATCAAAAAAATAATAATATGTATGAGTGTTATAATTGTTTCTGTTCTGATGATGCTAGCTTTAAAAAAAGGACTTTTAGTAGGGAAAGGGACTCGTGATTTAAAATTTTTTGAAAACCCACTATTTTTAGAACATTCGATTATTGATAGAATTACTATGGGGTTATATTGCTCTTGGTTTTATTTAAAGCAATTAATTTTTCCAAAAGATTTGTCTTATTACTATGGCTATAGTGCTATACCTATTGCAAACTGGAGTTTTTATCAGGTTTGGCTGGCGGTTATCGTCTATATTCCTTTAGGGCTATTTGGTTTCTGGAAATTTTTAAAAAGAGATGTTTTAGGATTGGGAATAATAATATGGTTAGGAGTCATGTTTGCCTATTTAAATATTATTTCACCTGTTGTTGGAATAGTCGCAGACCGATTTACCTATGTGTTTTCATTGGGGTTTTGTATCACGGTTGGTTATCTTATATTAAAACTGTTTAAGGTAGATTTAGGAAAGGATGTTTTTCAACTTAAACTGCCAAGTGGCTTTGTAGCTACAATCACACTCATTACTATTCTTTATTCGGCAAAAGTTATTGCCAGAAATCCTGATTGGCACGATTACTTAACTACCTATTATAATGATATTGAAGTTGTTGAAGAATCTGCTAAAGCACATGCAATGATAGCTAACACATTATATACGTTTGTTAAACAAAACACTCAACACCCTAACAATATAAATAAAGTCAATGATATTATTACCCATTATAAAAGAGCTTTAGAAATTGATTCTACTTACCTTACCTGTTATAGTAATTTGGGTTCTGCATATTTAGATTTAAAGCAAGATTATGAGTCGGCTTTACCTTTTATTAGAAAAGCAATTTCAATGGATAAGAATTATTTGGAAGCTAATTTAAATCTTGCAGTTACTTACGAAAGAACAAATATACCAGATAGTGCTCTTAAATATTATTCAAGAGTTATTGAAATAGATCCTGAATTTGGGCCAACCTATAATATGTTTAATACCTTAATAGCTAAAAAT
>JBFIEB010000037.1:0-14419 GCA_041603555.1 Vicingaceae bacterium | reverse complement strand
GAACATAAAAAAATTAATTTCATTCTTCACCCCAGTGAATATACTAATATTATGTTTTGGGAAGCTGCATGGATGTTTATTAGCTTGTGCAAAGAACTTTATTCGAAGAATGGTATACTAACATTAGATGCACATCCATGGAACGTTACTTTTGATGGAGCTAATCCAGTTTTTTTTGATTTTAGTTCTTTTTATAAAGGGGATATAGTAACGCAAGAATGGATAGATGAATTTGAAGCATTCTTTGCTATTCCTATTAGATTAGCTAGCTTTTCGAAAAAAACTTTTCCATTGTCGATGGAATATAGAAGGGAACATCGAAATGGATTTGGTCATCTAGTAATAAAATTAGGGTTACTTAGTAAATTACAGGATAACAAATTTAAATACATTTCAAAATATGCAGAAAAACCTAGCCAACTATTTGATAAGATATTAAACTGGTTGGAGAATAATAAACCAATTTCAGCAGAATCAGAATATTGGTCTGGTTACGAACAATCGCATTTGGCAGAAATAAACAACCCTAAAACAATTAAACAAAAATTTGTTCATGAAATATTAGCTTCGAAAAAACCTAAAACAGTATTAGATTTAGCATCTAACAAGGGCTTTTATGCTATCATGGCTGATAAGTTAGGGGCATCTGTGATAGCTTTCGATTATGAAGAAGAAACCATAAATCAGTGTCGCACTGAAGTTAAAAACATTGGTGCGAACGTTACTTCAGTTTTAATGAATTTCAATACTCCAACACCTCCATCTGGTATAGGGTTACTAAATAAAAGTTCTTATGAAAGATTGGGTAGTGATATAGTTTTGGCATTAGGACTCATTCATCATATTTGTTTAGTTCAGCGTATTCCAGTTTATATTTTTTGCGAGATATGTAAGAATTATGCTTCTTCTGGAATTATTTTAGAATTTGTAGATTCAACTGATGTCCATGTAAATTCCTGGAAAGCAGATATACCAATAGATTATAACATTAAAAGCATTCAAAATTATATGAAAGACAAGTTTTCCAAAATAGAGAAAAGTGAAAACATATTGCATGAGGGTGTAAATAGAACTATTGTTTATTTTTATAATTAATTTCTATTTTATGTTTAAAGAAATTATAAAAAAAATATTAAGAATTAATAAAACAACCATCATAAATAATATCGTTAATAATAATGAAACAGATAAATTACTCATGAATACTATTGTTCAAAACGGTAGAATATGGGCTCAACTTATATCTCAGAATAAGAGCATTAAAACATTACATGAAAATGAATTCAAAGTATTTTCTCAATGGGGGGATGATGGTATTATTCAATATTTGATTAACTATTTGGACGTAGAGAATAAAACGTTTATTGAATTTGGGGTGGAGGATTATTTGGAATCTAATACAAGGTTTCTATTAATAAACAATAACTGGTCTGGCCTTGTAATGGATGGAAGTGAAAGTAATGTTTTAAAAATCAAGGAGAATGACATGTATTGGCGACATGATTTAATTGCGAAATCAGCTTTCATTACTTCAGAAAACATTAATCAACTTATTGAAGAAGAGGGGATTAAAGGTAGTATTGGGTTGTTGCATATAGATATTGATGGTAATGATTATTGGGTATGGAAAGCACTAAAAATAGTTGATCCTATAATAATGATTGTTGAGTATAATAGTGTATTTGGGATTGATAGAGCCATTACAATACCTTACCAACCAGATTTTATAAGAACAAATGCTCACCATAGTAATTTGTATGCAGGTTCGTCTATATTATCTCTTTGCGATTTAGCAGAAGAAAAGGGGTATGCTTTTATTGGTTGCAATAGTGCTGGAAACAATGCGTATTTTGTTAAAAATGAATATTTGAAAGATATTAAACCATTAAGTGTGGAAGAAGGTTATGTTGAATCTAAATTTAGAGAGTCAAGAGATGAAGATGGTAAATTAAATTATTTGAGACGTGAAGAAAGATTATTCTGTATTAATGGATTGCCTGTTTATAACACCAGAACTAATAAATTAGAAAATATATAATGGTTAAAATTAAATATCCTGTGTATCAACCCAGTTTAAATGGGAATGAGAAAAAGTATGTAAATGAGTGTTTAGATTCTACCTGGATTTCTGGGAAGGGTAAATTTATTAATGAGTTTGAAGCTAATTTTTCAAAATATATTGGTGCTAAACATGGTACAACGGTGTGTAATGGTACCGTGGCTTTGCATTTAGCCTTAGAAGCTTTAGGAATTGGTCCTGGTGATGAGGTTATTGTCCCTACGCTAACTTATATTGCTTCTGTCAATGCAATTACCTATACAGGAGCTAAAGCTGTTTTTGTAGATTCATTAGAGGATACTTGGCAAATAGACTGTGATGATGTTGCAAAAAAAATAACAACTTCCACAAAAGCTATTTTATGTGTCCATTTATATGGGCATCCATGTGATATGAATAATTTGGTGAATATGGCCAAGAGTAAAGGTTTATTCTTAATAGAAGATTGTGCTGAAGCTATTGGTTCTAAATACGATGGAAAACATGTAGGTACTTTTGGACACGTTTCCACTTTTAGTTTTTATGGAAATAAAACTATTACCACTGGAGAAGGAGGAATGGTACTTACTAATGATGAAACATTGCATGATAGATTAGTGCATTTAAAAGGTCAAGGTTTAGCCAAGTACAGAGAGTACTGGCATGACGCAATTGGCTATAATTACAGAATGACCAACATATGTGCAGCTATTGGGTTAGCACAATTAGAGCAAATTGATAAAATACTTGCTGAGAAGTACCAAATTGCTGATTGGTACAGAGAAGAATTGAAAAACACTAATTTTGAACTTCATATGCAAGCAGATAATACAGTTCATTCTTATTGGATGTGTACTGTATTAATCCCAGAATCAATGGATAGACATGCACTAAAAGTTTTTTTAATGGAAAATGGGATAGAAACACGTCCCATGTTTTATCCAGTGCATACAATGCCTATCTATTCTCAAAAATATGAAAAGCATTATGTGGCTGAAAGTGTTGCTAGAAGGGGATTCAATTTGCCTAGCTATCCAGGTTTAAGTAAGGATAATATTTTAGAAATAGTAGATTGCTTAAAATCCTTCCAATAGTAAAGAAATATGCAAGAAGTATACATATATGGGAGCTAACTTTATTGTAATCAAATCATTTAATAAGCCTAGCATATGTATTGGTAACTCTACAAGAAAAAGTTTAATTATAAAATTATGAATAATATCCTTATAAATATTCCAGATATCAGTAAGGAAGATGGCGGCACATATCAATATTCAGTAGCATTACTAAAAATATTGGCTAGAGGAAATTTACCTCATTGTTTTTTCGTTTTGTGCAATAATCCAGATCAAGATATAAAAGAAATAGTAGAAGGCAATTCAAATTTTAATTTTACAAGAACAAAACATCCAACTTATTCTAAACTCAAATTATTCAAATTTAGAATTATTAACTTTTTTTGCAGAAAATTAGGACTTAAAAGAAGACTGAAAATAAAAGACTTATATGATTGTATTATTACACAAAATGATATAAAAATAATCCATACACCTACTCAGACCTTAATTAAAAAACCTAACATAAAAAGTATTACTACTTTGCACGATGTTCAAGAATTACATTTTCCAGAATTTTTCAACTCAGAGCAGAGGGCATTTCGGGCAGTACATTTTAAAAAAGCCATTGATGATTCAGATGCAGTAATTGTAAGTTACGATCATGTAAAAAAGGACATCATTAAGTATTTTGAGAAGTCAAAGAATCAAATTCATATTATCTTACTTGATATGCAAGATTTGTGGTTTTCAAAAATTAAAAATAGAAACAGTCAAGTATTGAATAAATACCAACTCCCTTCAAGTTTCATACTCTATCCTGCATCAACATGGGAACATAAAAACCATTTAAATTTAATTAAAGCAATAAAGCATTTAAACAATCCTGAGATTCACCTTGTTTGTACTGGGCATCAAACAGAATATTTTACAAAACAGATTGAACCACTTATTAAAGAACAAGGCCTTACAGATAAAATAAAGTTCGTTGGTATTGTTACAGATGAAGAATTATTTGAATTATACCATACATGTAGAGCCGTAGTTATACCAACACTATATGAAGCAGGGAGCTTTCCTTTAATGGAGAGCATTCTTATTGGAGTGCCCGTGGTATGTTCGGATGTCACATCATTACCTGTAACAATTGGGGACAATCACTTTGTTTTTGATCCATTTAATGTTAATGATATTGCCGATAAAATTAACAAGATATGGTCTGATGATTCTTTTAGAAAAGAAAATTTAGCTTTGTTAAAAAATCAAGCAATAAAATTAAATAATAATAACGCGGCTTCTAAGATTAGTAAAATCTACGAAGAAATACTAAGCAATTAGGCAGAATGTAATGACAAACTTCCCCATTATATCCATTATAACAATCAATTATAATAATGCGATTGGTCTTGAGCGTACTATTAATAGTGTAGTTAATCAAACTTGCCAAGAGTTTGAATATATTATTATTGATGGAGGTAGTACTGATGGAAGCAAAGATGTGATACAGAAATATAAAGATAAAATACAAGAAAGTATTAGTGAGTCTGATAGTGGTATTTATAATGCAATGAATAAAGGAATAAAAAGATCAAAAGGCGAATATCTTTTGTTTTTAAATAGTGGGGATGAATTATATAATTTAGATGTCTTGGAAGAAAACTATAAATCAATTCATACAGAAGATTTAATATATTTTAATATTAATGTTATTGGAGAAAAGGATGCGTTTGTAAAAAAATATCCTTCAAAAATCACCTTTTCATATCTTTATGAAGATTCATTACCTCATCCTGCTACTTTTATTAAAAGAAACTTATTTGACAAAGTAGGATTATATGATGAGAATTTAAAAATTGTATCTGATTGGAAATTTTTCATTTTAGCTTTGGTGAACCACAATGCTACTTATAAGTTTATAAACAATATCTTCTCTACATTTTATTTGGATGGGATTTGTTCAGATAAAGAGAATCTAGAGCAGATTAAAAAAGAAAGAAACGAAGTTATTAAGAGCAATTTTTCTACTCTTGAAGCCGATATTATAGAACTTAATAGACCCAAAAGTATATTGGAAAAATTAAGAAGCTCAAAAAGGTTTAAATGGTTATAGAAACTAAAAATATTAGATCTTAAATGAATTTAGTTAGCATAATAGTTCCATGTTATAATCAAGCCCAATATTTAGACGAATGTTTAGAATCGGTATTGAATCAAACCTATTCAAATTGGGAGTGTATAATAGTAAATGATGGCTCAACTGATAAAACAGGTGCTTTAGCTGAAAATTGGTGTATTAAAGATAAGAGATTTCAATATTTTGAAAAAGAAAATGGAGGGGTTGCATCTGCTAGAAACTATGGAGTTTCAAAATCAAATGGAGAATTTATTTTACCATTAGATGCAGATGATTACATCGGTGAAAACTATATTGAAATATGTGAACATGAAATGAACACCAATTCTAAATTAAAATTGGTGTACGGAGATCCTTTTAAATTTGGTGAAGTAAATGAGAAATGGAATTTACCTGAATATTCCTTCGAAAATTTACTGCAATTTAATATGATATTTTGTACTGCAATGTATAGAAGAAGTGATTTTGATAGAATTGGTGGTTATGACGAAAATATGAAACATAGTGCCGAAGATTGGGATTTTTGGATTTGCTTGTTAAAAGATGGAGGAGATGTTTTAAAAACAACCAAGTGTTTGTTTTATTATAGAATAAAAGAAGAATCAAGAAATTCTAACTTATCTCATGATAATGTTAAGGTTAATACATCATCTAATTATATTTTTAATAAGCACAGAGATTGTTATGGTTCTGAAAATAGTATAGAACTGTATATTAAATATCTAGATTTAAAATCTAAGCTAAATAATTTGGATGGTTATTTATCTTTTAAAGCCACAGTATCTATCTTAATGAAGAAAATCAAAAGAAAAGTAGGCATTAGCTCCTGAATATAGTTAAGTAGTGATAAAAAAGAAAATATATGAATCTATGGGAATGTCTGAGAACTCTTGGACTGAGGAGAACATGAGTTTCTATAGGTTGTTTAAGTTTGTAACCTCAGTTAGAGGCCAAAAAAAGCTACTCAATTTATTTTGGAAAATTATAAAATATATAATTCGAAAAACTACAGGTATAAATCTTTCTATTACACCAGGTTACAAGCAGTGGAAGAAAATCAATTTCCCAAAAAAATCACAATTAGATAGACTACGAATAGAAGAAAAAGAACTTAATTACAGACCTAAAATAAGTATCATACTTCCAGTTTTTGATCCTCCTGAAAATTATTTTAAGGCTGCACTGCAATCAGTAATTAATCAAGTATACTCTAATTGGGAACTCTGTATTGCTGATGATTTGTCGTCAAATGAAAATATTAGAAATATCATTTTAAATTTTGCTCAAAAAGATAATAGAATAAAATATGTGTTTAGAGAAGAAAATGGACACATATCGGCATCGTCAAATTCTGCAATTGATATTTCTACAGGAGAGTATATTTCATTTCTAGATCATGATGACTTATTATCACCAGATGCCTTGTATGAAAATGTGTTAGCTCTCAATAATGATAAAGAGATTGATTTTATATACTCTGATGAAGATAAAGTGGATGAGCGAGAAAAATTTATTAACCCTTATTTTAAACCTGACTGGTGTCCAGATAATTTTTTGGTAAGAAACTATATATGCCACTTTACTTTAATTAAATCAAGTTTAGTAAAAGAAGCAGAAGGATTTAGAATTGGTTATGAAGGGAGTCAGGATTATGATTTATTTTTAAGGGTTACAGAGAAGGCAAAGAAAATTCACCATATCTCTAAAATTCTATACCATTGGAGAATGCATAGAGAATCCACTTCTCTAAAAATGGAAGCTAAACCATATGCACATAATGCGGGAATTAAATCTGTACAAGATGCCTTGGATAGGAGAGGGGTTAAAGGAGAGGTTTTTTTAGTACAAGAACCAGGTTGTTCAGGTTTTTATAAGGTCCGTTACCATATTGAAGATCAAAAGAAAGTAAGTGTTATAATTCCCTCTAAGGATCAAACAAAACTTACAGATGATTGTATATCTTCTATTTTTAAGTTGACAAACTATTCTGATTATGAAGTAATATTAATGAATAATAATAGCTCTGAACAATCATTTTTCGATATGGTTAAAAAATGGGAAGAAAATGAACCAAATCGTTTTAAATGTATCAATGATAAAGGAGAGTTTAATTTTTCACGATTAATGAATAAATCTGCTGAACAGAGTAATGGAGAATATTTATTACTTCTTAATAATGATACAGAAATTATAAATGATGACTGGATGACAGCTATGGTTGAGCAAGCTCAAAGAAAAAGTATTGGAGCGGTTGGAGTAAAGTTAATTTATAGGAATGATACTGTTCAGCATGCAGGTGTTGTAATTGGATTAGGAGGTATTGCAGGCCATACTTTTATTGGCTCAGATAAAAATGATCTTGTTTATTATGATTACTTAAAAACCATAAAAAACTATTCTGCTGTTACAGCAGCTTGTTTAATGGTTAGAAAAGAAACTTATGAAGAGGTTGGTGGATTTAATGAAGAATTAGCAATTGAGTTTAATGATGTTGATTTTTGTTTGAAATTAAAAGAAACAGGATACAACAATATTTATCTCCCACATGTAACATTATATCATTATGAATCCGTTTCTAGAGGGCACCCTCATAAAACTAAGGAGTCTTATGATAGGCATCTTAGGGAGATGAATATTTTTACTGAAAAATGGCAAAAATATATGGATCATGACCCCTGTTATAATAAACATTTGAGCCTTATTTATACCGATTTCAGAATTAAAGTAAAATAACCCTCTTTTAATAATCTTCTAATTTATAGTTTTTAAGAAAAGTAGTGTCATTTTCTATTTCAGGTGGGAGCTCCAAATTAAAGTGAACGAATCTTTCAAATATTTCATGGAGAACAATATCTGGTTTTTCTTCGGCAATTTTGTATATTGGAATTTCAGGCATCCAAGCATAAACCGAATTTTCAAAGCTAGCCGATATAAATTTTTTCATATGTGTTGTATAACTATCTCGAATAACGAAAATACTTAAGGATGTTTTGTTATTTGGCATTTTCCATTTTTCAAACCCATTCCTAATAATAATGGGTTTAGTTGAATAGATGAATGTAGGTTCAATAGAATCTTTTGGATATAAAGTATATCTTGTAGCGAAAAAATTAGAATTGTAACCTAGCATCGCTAACAAATCTCCTTCATGATTAACTTCTTTTGTTACAGTAAAATCTTCAAGTTTTAAAGGTTTAATTTGTGGAAAATCTTGAGCAATCCTTTGTATAATTTTGGTGTAACCAATAAATGCTCCAAATTCATTCCAATGTGTATCTGTTTTATAGTATAGTTGTTGATGTTTTTTGTTAGCAATTAACTCTTCCTTAAAGTCAATAAACTGTATCGATGATTTTAGATTTAAGTAACTTTTTACTTGATCCATTTTGCAGAAATTTAATCTAACTCTCATATAATCAGGTAAATACTCAGGATAAACCCTTGGTTTAGCGGGCGGTACAGTGAGATAATATTTTATACCATGTTTTTTAAACCATTCTGTTGTAACATTTAAATTGTAGTTTATTATTTGCAATTCTTCAGAAGTAAAAGGAATTGATATTTGATTTATATAGTCTTTTTTACTCATAAAAAGCCAATCTTCCTTTCCAATTATTGACTTTATTGTAATGGGTTTAGATTGAATTTGCTCATATGTTAAGTTCCCATATATATTTATCAGTTGATTCCTAAAGGTGAATCTATCATTAAAATAATCTTGATATCCACTAAAAAAACTCCACACATTGCTCCATCTCCATTCTGGAAATGGAGCTAGAGTTCTATTTTCTAAACTGGTATCTTCTTTTTCTCCAACTAACGGGATAAATAGAATTAAAAGAAAAAAACTTAGTATAAATAATTTGTTAAAATTAAATTCTGATACTTTATTTCTAAGTAAATAGGATGATAGTATTGCTGATAAAACAGAGAAAATATATGCAAAAGTAATATTGAATACCCTAATAAATATTAAGTAACTAAAGGTTGTAAAAACAACACCAAGTAATAAATATTTCACAAATTTCATCATTAAAATCTGAAATAAATAAATGGGTTATAGCTTCCTGAAGCAACATTCATAATACAATATATAAAAACAAGGAATAATCCAATGTACTTTAAAAATTCAATTGCACTAGATACTTTTTGACGTTCAAGTTTTAGTTTTTTAGCTAAATAATGAAAAGCCATGTTAAACCCATTAAATGACATTATCGAGGCTATTACTAGAACTACAATGTTTTCTTTAGATAGAAACATAAAGACGCTATAATGTACATCTTCACTTGTACTTATAAACATTGTTTTTATGTATTTGAGCGAGTCATACATGTTTTCCAACCTAAAAATCACGAATGCAACTAAAACCACAAACAGTGTATATATATTTCCAAGTATTTTATATCGGGTTAATACTTTGTCAAAACCTAAGCGTTCAATAACAATAAACATTCCATGGATTAGTCCAAAAACAACATAATTCCAACTTGCACCATGCCAAAGTCCCACCATAACAAAAACAGTTACCAAATTGAAGTATGTCCTAATATTACTTCTTCGACTACCGCCTAAAGAAATGTATAAGTAATCTCTAAACCACATTGATAAAGAGATGTGCCACCTTCTCCAAAATTCCCGAATAGATTTTGAAACATAAGGGAAGTTGAAATTTTCTAAAAAGTCAAAGCCAAGCATCTTACCTAAACCAATGGCCATATCTGAATAACCGGAAAAATCAAAATATATTTGTAATGTGTACATGACTATACCAAGCCAAGCAGTTGAACTATCAATTAATCCAATTTCAGATTCGAAAATAAAATCTACAGTAATAGCTAGGGAATTTGATATAACTACTTTCTTAAATAGACCTATAATAAAGCGCTCTACTCCGGTTGTAAATTTGTCTACACTTTGTGTTCTATTTTTTAACTGATTAGCTATATCCTTATACCTAACAATAGGGCCTGCTACCAATTGAGGAAATAGGGAAATATATAAAGCCAAGTCAACCAGTTTTTTTTGCGCTTTATTATTATTTCTATAAACATCTATTAAATAAGATATACTTTGAAATGTATAAAAAGAAATTCCAATTGGTAATCTAATATAAACCTCTTTAATAGGGGCAACCTCTAGTACGGATAAAAGATGATTTACATTCTCTATAAAGAAGTTAGTATATTTATTTATGACCAGTATCAATATGTTTATAAAAACACCTATAATTAGTGCTTTTTTAGATTTCTTTTTACCTATCCATAACCCTAAAAAGTAATTAACAGTGATTGACCCCATCATTATCAAAACAAGCTCACCTTCGCCAAAAACATAGAAGAATAAACTCATTACCAATAAAATCACATTTCTACACTTGTATTTATTAAATAAAAAATTTAATAGAAGTGTTAAGGGAAGAAAAAAGAATAAAAATGTAGGAGCTGTAAATACCATAACTAATTCTTTATTATTTGTTGAGAAATAAGTTTAGAAAATGCTATTGCTCCTTGTCTGTTTAGGTGTCCATGATTGTAAAAGAATCTATTTTCTTTAAATTCTTCTGAATAATTTATAACTAAACATTCATTTTTAGTTAATTCAACTATTCTATCCTCAAATTTTGGGGTAGGAGCATAGAAGATAGGAGGGAACACCATTATCAATTTGATATTATGTTTTCTACACTTAGAAACTATGTTTAACAAAGACTTGGTATAAATGGCTGATTCGTTGTTAAATTTAAATAAGGGTTTTTGATATATCAAATTTTCTTTTCCTTTTTGATGACCATCCATTAAGTTAGCCCCAAATTCATTTACATTATTTATTTCATAAGAAGGAATTTCAGCACCTCTAGTTAAGTATTTTATGGCATTAATAAAGTTGATGTTATTATGGTATGTAGGTGATATTTTTGTAGCCCAAACAGACTTGTCCAATCGATTAGCCACTATTTCATTTACCTTTTCATTATAAACATAAGGGAAAAGCTCTTCCTTTCTATAAACCACTTCATGACCTGATCCACTTAGTGTGGCAGGATCATCTATGTTATACACAATAATTTTAGGGTGATTTTTAGAGTTAATAATAAGGTCTAGCATAGTTTCATGAAACTCAATGTTAGAACCATTTATAGCTAAATTATAGCATGATAAACTAGTCTGTTTTTGAATAGTTTCAGGATCAATACCGTTTAAAGCTCTAGAAGAGCCCAAAATCATAATATCTTTATCTAATTTATTGTCAACTAATAGACCTATTCTTTTATCAAATTTATACTTTCCAGCATAATGAGCGATAAAGTGACCTAATCCTTGATCTATCAAAATGATAATCAATGTAAAAGCGATTAGTTTATAAATTATTTTCTTACTCATTAAAATTGAAAATAGATAAATGGTGTTTTTTCAATAAAAGACATTATTACTATTGCAAATGTTAGAAAAATATAAATAGACCATGTTTTCCATCTTGCTTTTTTAATAAAAAAGTTATCTATAGAATCTTTACTCATACTCCATTGTATTATTTCAAATATTACCATTAAAACTATAATTAAAACAAACGATTCAAACTCTTTTCCTAAGTATAAAATGTCTTGTCTAGCCCCGTCAACATTAAGTGTAATTTTTTCAATTACGTCTCCCCAACCTACAAAATAATTTTTTATTAAAATTTTAGAGTCCTCAAAACTTTTAGCTAGAAAAAACACACATGGTAGGGCAAAAATGTTAAAAACAGTTATAATTTGTAACCCATGTCTTATACGAGGGACTTTATCTAATCCAACTTTAATTGCTAAACGGTTCCGAAATTTTTCTGTTGCCTTAGAATAAACCACCATTAAACCATTTATTCCACCCCATATGATAAACGTCCAACCAGCACCATGCCATAGGCCACTAATTAGGAATACAAAAACAAATACAATTGGCCATTTCCAACGCTTTCTAATTAATGGAAACATAATGTAATCTCTAAACCATTGCATTAAGGAAGTGTGCCATCTGCTCCAAAAGTTATTAAATGATGTGGCGTAAAATGGAAAAACAAAATTATCCATTAATCGAATACCCATTATTCTAGCTGATCCTTGTGCTATATCAGAATAACCAGAAAAATCACAATATATTTGTTGAGCAAACAATAATGATCCAAAATAGATGGAGAAACCATTTGCACCTGCTGGATTATCAAAAACATGAGATACCATACTGCTTAGTTGGTCTGCTATAACTATTTTTTTAAATAAACCCCAAAGAATTAATCTTAATCCAGATACCGTTCTATCATGATCGTATTTGTACTCAAAATGAAATTGAGAAAGAAGATTTTTAGCTCTTTCTATTGGTCCAGCAACTAATTGTGGGAAGAATGTAACATAAAGAGCAAATTTTCCAAGATGTTGTTCTGGTTTAATACTTCCTTTATAAATATCTATGGAATAGCTCATTGTTTGGAAAGTATAAAAGGATATACCCATGGGTAATAATACATTTAAGTAGGATGCGGCATAGCTAATGTCTAAAAGCTGAGCTATATCGTTAGCTGCTGTACTAAAAAAATTGAAGTACTTAAATGCACCTAATATTAATAGATTGCTAACTATACTTATAATTATGTAGGGTTTTCTCTGACTCTTAGTTTCGAGTCTTCCCATTTTAATTCCACAATAATAATCTATAAGGGTTGAGATTATTATAAGTAGTATATATATGGGTTTCCATACCATATAAAAGTAATAACTAGCTCCTAAAAGCAATACCCACCTGTATTTATAAGGTGTTAAAAAGTATAACAATACAACTATAGGGAGAAAAAATAGAAAGTGTATGGAATTAAAAAACATTTATTTTCAAAGTGTGATTAATTTGAATGAAGTAATGTGTTCTTAATTTTTAGCCTAATATTATTTGAGATATTGTCGGAATATAATTGAAATAGTCTGTTTAACATTTCTAATTTAAATAGCTCAGTTTTTAGCATTTTAACTTTTTTTAATTCTTGATTGAATTGTTTTTCAATTGTTTTGTAAAGAAGATTATCGCCATTATTTAGTTCCAAAATAATATCACTTGTTTCCTTATCTAGTTCAGTAAAACCAATTCTTTTAGAGGTTGTATTTAATGATCTATAATAAGGAGTTTTTAATCCATGTTTTTTTTTAAAAAGAATTAGAGATTGGTCAAACCTTTCAACTAAACCAATAAATGAAAAATGCTTCTCAATATTGTCAAGCGCTTTTTCAAGCATAATTTCTTCTTTATCATTTACTCCACTTATAAGTCTAATTTGAGCGTTATTTACATCAGTCTGATTTATTTTGACGGCAAAATCGGCAAGCGACATCTTTTGATTTTTAACACTTTTATGCAACGGATGATTAGGTAAGTTTAAGACAAAATAATAGTATGAGATAATTCTTTCTTCAGGTCTTCTTAAAAAAGTAATGTAATCAGATTCTCCAATTAAATGATTATGAAAACCAAAATTCATATGACCTTTTAAAAGATGAATATTTTCTCTTTCAGAATTGGGCAGATTAATAAATTCCTGATCATTTAATATCCCATTTCCAATAGGATGTATGTTAAAGATACCATTGCTTGGGTAATTTTTATCTAGTATGGTGTTAAACGTTGTTCCACCATTCTTAGGGATATGCAAAAATATTAGATTATTATTTAATTTCATTTTAAAAGTTAGGAATCTATGTCTTGGATACGAATGTAATACTAATGCCGATAGATGACAAAAAAAAGGACAATCCTTTGAATTTTAGGATTGCGCTGTTAAGTGACCCCACAGAACTTTTTTTATTCATTTTGAGGATGAAGTGGAGGATTTATACTGCTCTCAGGGAGTAAGAATGATGTGTAATTTTCGCTCATCTTAAATTTACATGCATTTATAGAAGATGTCCTCCTTCCTTGAAAATATTGTATTCAGGAGGACAATAGGAAAATAAGATAAATAGAATAGCAACAAATAATAATAACATTATTCCCAATAGATCAGAGAATGGAATCTTTTTAATATTATTGATTCGATCTCCGATATACTGACATACGATTATACCTACGAAAAAAGATAGGATGTCTACAATCAATATAGAGCGACCAATAATACTTACATAAGAATAAAATATTATAAGAATCGTTAGGTTTAGAGCAACAATTCCAATTG
>JBFIEB010000036.1:0-14464 GCA_041603555.1 Vicingaceae bacterium | reverse complement strand
CGTTTAGAAATTTTGCTCAACATTATTGATAAGGTAGCAGAAGACAGTCATTTGATATTACCCATACACCATCGTACCAAAAACAGCTTGGTAAAACATGGTTTATTTGACCAATTAGAAAATAACCCTAAAGTGATTATTACTGAAGCACTCAACTATTTGTCTTTCCAAAAATTGATAAGCACATGTAAATATGTGCTCACTGATAGTGGAGGAATACAGGAAGAAACCACTTTTAGAGGAGTTCCTTGCTTGACGTTAAGAGAAAATACTGAACGACCAAGTACCATTACCATCGGTACTAATGAATTAGTAGCATACAATTATGAAGCCGTAGCTAAGAAGATCACCGAAATAGAAAGTGGAACATTCAAAAAAGGATCGACACCTCCTTATTGGGACGGACAAGCGACTAAACGTATTGTTGAAGTACTAAGAAATAACCTCAGATGATTAGTAATTTTTGTTTACTCACTTTCCAACCGATTATCTTTTTCCTTAAACTCTTTATGTACGCCTCTTTTTAGTTTTTTAAATAAGGTTTCTAAAAAACTGATGCCTACCAATACAAATAATGCCAATAAAGAAAGTCCAATAGCGGCATTGTAATTTTTTAATCCTATTAGGCATCCAATGGCAGCTAACACCCATATTACTGCTGCAGATGTTACGCCAAGTACTAAACCTTCTTTGGCTATAATAACTCCTGCCCCTAAAAAACCGACACCCGTAATAATTTGTCCTACTACTCTTACTGCACCACCTTCCGGCTGATAGTAACTAGCGATGGCGACAAATGTATAAGCACTTATGCAAATTAAAATACTGGTTCTTATACCCGCAGGTTTTCCACTCCATTGTCTTTCAAAACCAATGGCTAAGCCACACAATAAGGCGATAATACAGCCTTTAATGTCTAGTGGAGCAATTTGTACAAATTCATCCATTTTAAACCATTTTTTACCTGATAAATGTAATAAAAAAGTAATAGCTAATTAGATATTGGCTAATTCAATTCCACTCTTATAAATTATATCTTTCCTTTCTCAGAAAGCATAATCGCAATAGGTTTGGTTTTAGGAAAATGGGCAAATATAATTACCATAATTACAGTTATCGGAATACTTAAAAACATACCTGTAATTCCCCAAATTACTCCCCAAAAAGATAAAGCAAAAATAGCTACAAAAGGGCTTATGTTTAAAGAGTTCCCCATTAGTTTTGGTTCTAAAAAATTACCAACTACGACCTGTATTGCTCCAACAAAAATTAACACCATTAAGCAAGGAATAAATTCACCAAATTGTAGCAGGCAAAAAATGGCCGGGAAAAGTGTTGCAACTAATGAACCGATATTGGGTATATAATTTAGTAGAAAGATTAAAAAAGCCCAGAAAACAGGGGCATCTATTCCAATAATCAATAAAACAAAGTAACTTACAGTTGCTGTTATTAAACTAATTAACGTTTTTAATCCAATGTATCTGGCAATAGATTTTTCGATCTGAGTTAAAATATCATTGATATTCGAATATTGGCTGTTTTCTGAAAAAGCAGCCTTTATTTTGGTATGAAAATTAGCTTCTTCGAGTAAAATAAATATTGCATATATAACAATGATAAAAGCATTGCTTAATAAATCACTTACAGCTTTAAAAATCCCTTTTAAAATTATTTCATAGTTAAAATTAGTGGAATGATCCTTTAAAGATTCTATTAAATTTATATTAAATAAACCATTCACTTTAAAAATCAATAAATCTATATTTCCTTGGTAATCCGAGTACGATTTAGCCAATGAATTAATGTTAGATAATAATATTTTAGAAACAAATCCAAGTGTTATTATCATAATTAGAGATATGATTAGATTTTTGAGCCAAGAAGGTAAATATTTTTGAATAAATTTTACATTGTCTATCATTTTTCTAGTCCTGCTGACTATAAACCAAAGTATTAAAGCAAAAATAAAAGGAATTAAAAGACCTCTACCATAAATGAGAACAATAACTATAGCTATGGTGCTGATAAAAAAGTAAGCTGTGTTTTTCATGTTTATAATTTAATCTTTAGTCCAAAATTAAAAAAATATCCATCTAAAGGCGCCCAAACATCAGTAAATTGAGGTGTGCCATAAGGTTGTGAGTTGAGGCTTTCGTATTTTGTTTGTCGGGTATCGGTAAAGTTTTCTGCGTTTAAGAAAATCACAAAATTATTAATGGTACGCTCAACAATAATACCTGTAGTAAATAGTGCTCTCGATCGAAATCCTGCCGATAATAATTGTTCAGATTTGTATTCATAATCCCAACCTATGCGCCACTTACTTTCTACCACAAACAATAAATCTCCTTTAATGCTATGTAAAGGTGTTAGGGTTAAAATAAATTCTCTTCCACTGTCTTCCAAAAAAGCATCGGTATAAGTATAACCCAAGAACCAAGTAAATTTACCAACGGTCAGCTTAACTTGGGATTCCAATCCTCTGCTGTGTAAAAAATCTCCTGTATTGGTAAAAGACATTCCTCCCAGACTATCATTTCCTAACAAAATAGGATTATCTATAATGTTATAAAATACCATTTGGTTAAGTGTTAGCAATGCTTTTTCTGAATCATTAAAGGTACTGATGTACTTGATGTCAAAGTTTCCTCCATACGAGCGTTCAGCTTTTACAGTTGCAAAATCAACTGCTCTTATATCTTTATAGCCAAATGGTTCAGCTTCTTCATTAAAGATGGTAGGCATTCTGTAGCCCATGCCTCCACCTAAACGGTAGCTGAAATTTTTATTCATTTTGTACAATACACTTAATCTTGGAAGTACAAAAGATTCTCCAGCACTCTTGCTAAATGATGATTTAGCTTGTACTACATCCATTCTAATACCAGCCTCCGTTGCAAACTTCTTACTGATATCCCAAAGATGATTAACGAATGCTCCAACCGTCAAATATTCTTGATTTCTAAGATTATTTGTATCTAATAATTTTTCTATAAAGTTGTCTGTATACAAATTAAACCCAACATTCAAATTGTGGTTTTCGCTTTTTATGTTGTAGTTAATTTCACTAAAAGAGTTGAGTTGTGATCCATTAAATTTGGCAGTTTCACCAGCTATATTTTGTCTAATGTGAATAAAACGGTCAAATAAACTCATGCTGTTTCTGAGTGTTAAGGTACTTTTTTCAGAAAAAGAACGCTTTGCGGAAAACTGAGAGGTAAAACGATTACTGGTTTGTTTGTCAAAATAAAAATGATTACTATCAGTTTCTAGGTTGTCAATCAGCTGCATGTCTCCACCCATTCTAGTTTCTTTACTAATGGTTCCACCAAAATAAATTTCACTTTTTTTATCTGGATAGAAAAATAATTTCGGATTAAAATTGAATTTGGCTACTTCTGGTATGTCGGAAAAGTCGTCATTATCAGCATCATAAGGAGAATGCATGTGCATCGATGCCAAATTGGTAAAACCAAATTTTCCAAATTTTCTAGAAACAAAAGCGTTAAAATCTTTTGCACCAATGTGAGAAACATTTAAGTGGAGTAAGGCCTCATCTCTATCTCCTTTTTTAGTGACCAAATTTATTAACCCCCCAATGGCTCCTCCGCCATACAAAGTAGAAGCAGAACCTTTAATGTATTCTACTTGTTTCAAATCTAAAGGAGGTATTTGTAAAATATCTAAACTTCCAGAAAATCCTCCATAAAGCGGAAAACCATCTTTTAGCATTTGGGTGTATCTCCCATTTAATCCTTGTATTCTAACTACTGCCCCATTAGAGCCTGCAGAAGTGGTTTGCACCTGAATACCTGTGCTATGCGTTATCAAATGACTTATCTTACTTGCTTCCATAGAGGCAGCTTCATCAATTTCTTCAGTAAGCACTTCAGTTCGTGTAGGTAAATTAGCAACAGATCGATTTGCCCTAGTGGCCTCAATGATTATTTCTTCTAGTTCCTCTTCAGAAGGGTGCATGAAAATTACGATTCTACCATTGACTGGTAAGGGAAATGTAAAATTCATTGCCTTCGTTTCATAACCAATAAAAGAAAACATTAAAGTTTGCTCACCATTGGGAATATTATCAAGTGTTAATTTTCCTTGAGTATCTGCCATGGTTCCTATTGCTGTCCCTTTTAATGCAATACTTGCGCCTATTAATGGCTCACCAGAAATAGTGTCTTTTATTTGTGCTGTAAAAGTGTTTTGCGCAAAAGGTGCTATTGAACATAAAATAAAGAAAAGTGTGAGAAAGTTTTTACTCATAATATTTTTGTCTAAATAGTTTTAAAAAATCGTCAGGAACTTTGGTTTCAAATTCCATTTTTTCGTTAGTTGCTGGATGTATAAATTTTAGCTGCCTCAGGTGTAAAGCAGTTCTATTTAATGGATTTTGTTTCGATTCATATTTTTTATCCCCAATAATTGGATGCCCGATACTTTTTAAGTGAACACGTACTTGATTTTTACGCTCTGTTTCTAGAGTAGCTTCTAGGAGGGTAAAAAATTCATTCTTTTTAACCACATTATAATTTGTTATGGCTTTTTTTCCATGCTTTGGATTATTTCCAGAATAAACAATTAGTGCTTTACTCTCGGTTAAATAGGAAGTAATGGTATCGCTATCTTTTTCAATAGTTCCTTCAGTAATAGCTAAATAAAGGTTTTTAGATGATGTTGTTTGCCAACTATCTTTTAAATCAACTTGTGTTTGTTTGTTTTTGGCAAAGACCATTAAACCTGATGCTTCCCGATCTAATCGATGTATCACAAAAAGTCGAGCTACAGGGTTTTCTTGTTGGATGTGATTTGTAATAATTCGGTAAACGGTTTGCCTTTTTTCTTTTTCTGAGCCTATAGATAATAGCCCGCTTCTTTTGTTGATGACAATTATATCATCGTCTTCAAAAATAATTTTAACTCCATCATAACTTTCTTTTTTGAAAGCACCATCCCAGCTTACGATAATTTCATCACCTTTTTTAAGTGGATGATTGTGCTGAGTAACAATCGATTTACTAACCTTAAATTGCTTGTGGGTTAACATAGCTTTCACTTTGTTTCGACTTTTATCTTTAATGGTTAGCAATAAAAATGGAAGTAATTCGCTATCATTCGTAACCATAAAAGTGCTTTGTCTACTTTTTTTAGTCTTATTGTTAGATGTAAATTTTTTGGCCATTCTTAAGTAATTTGCTTTACGAAATTAGTGATTTTCATTGATGTGTTAATAAAACTTAATACGAATAACAAAACACAGCAATTTCAAAAAATAAGCTGTTTTTCTTTGTAACTTTGAAAGCGAAATTTAGCAAAATTAATGTCCGATATTATTCAATTATTGCCAGATGCTGTAGCGAATCAAATTGCTGCTGGAGAAGTTATTCAACGTCCGGCAAGTGCAGTTAAAGAATTATTGGAAAATGCTATAGATGCTGGAAGCGATTCTATTTCTTTGGTAATAAAGGATGCAGGAAAGGCCTTAATTCAGGTAAACGATAATGGTTTTGGCATGTCAGAAACGGATGCTCGTTTAAGCTTTGAAAGACACGCAACCTCGAAAATTAAAAGTGCTGCTGATTTATTTAATATTAGTACTAAAGGTTTTAGAGGAGAGGCATTAGCTTCTATTGCTGCAATTGCTCAAGTAGAATTAAAAACTAAAGTTGAGAATTCGGATTTAGGAACTCAAATTATCATTGAAGGAAGTGAAGTGAAAGAACAAGAACTATGTAATTGCTCAAAAGGAACTTCATTTTCGATTAAAAATTTATTTTTTAATGTTCCTGCAAGAAGAAATTTCTTGAAGTCAAATCCTGTTGAGATTAAACATATTATAGATGAATTCCAACGCGTAGCTTTAGTACATGCAGATATTACTTTTAGTATGTACAATAATGGAAACGAGGTTTTTAATTTAAAAAAAGGAAGTTTTAGACAACGTATTGTTGGAATATTTGGTGATAAATACAATCAAAAACTTGTGCCAGTAACTGAAACTACAGATATAGTGAACATAGAAGGGTTTGTAAGTAAACCTGAATTTTCTAAGAAAACTAGAGGGGAGCAGTACTTTTTTGTAAATGACAGGTTTATCAAGAATGCTTATTTAAATCATGCAGTCCAAAATGCTTTTGATCAGTTATTAAGCAAAGATCAGTTTCCTTCATACTTTTTAAAATTAATCATTGATCCTTCAAAAATTGACATTAATATTCACCCTACAAAAACCGAAATTAAGTTTGAAGATGAGCGTGCTATTTATGCTATTGTTAGAACTGCAGTTAAACAGGCTTTAGGTAAAAATAATATTGCTCCAACTTTAGATTTTGAGCAAGAATCTAGCTTCAATGTGCCTTTAATGAAGAGTACAGATACCATTAAGGCTCCAACCATAAAGGTAAACAAAGATTACAATCCTTTTGAAATGAAGACAGTTGTACCTGAAGTAAAAAAGCAATCTACCGAAAATTGGGAATCACTTTACAGTTCTTTTCAAAAGGATACAGCTGAAATAATTAATCACCAAGAAGAAAAAGGGGAGCAACAAGTCATTTCTCCTGATTGGGATGGGGAGGAAGTTGAGGAGCATCAAACAATAATTCAATTACATTCAAAATACTTATTAACTCAACTCAAATCGGGCTGCTTAATTATTGATCAGCAAAGGGCTCATGAACGTATATTGTTTGAGGAGTACATCAAAAATTTAGCGCAAGGAAAAGGAAGTACACAGCAATTATTGTTTCCAGAAACCGTTGACTTTGTAGCTGCAGATGCAGAGTTAATGAATGAATTGCAAGATGAAATTAAGACCCTTGGTTTTGATTTTGATAAAATGGGTAAAACTAGTTTTGTGGTTAGTGGTATTCCTAGTGAGTTAAAAGAACAGAACGTTAAAAAAGTGTTGGAAAACTTATTAGAACAATTTAAGTTGAATGAGAGTGAATTAAAGTTAAAAAAACACGAAAATTTGGCCATTTCGATGGCAAGAAGTGCGAGTATTAAATCGGGTAAAAAATTGTCTTATGAAGAAATGAAAGCACTCGTTGATCAGCTTTTTGGTTGTGAAATGCCCTATAGTTTGCCTAATGGAAAATCAACTATCATAACCCTGAACTTAGATGAATTGAATCAACAATTTGATTACTAAAAAATGAATTTTAAAAACATACCGCCAGTTGTAAAAAATCTATTGATTATCAATGGATTGTTTTTCTTGGCTACCATCTTACTTCAAAATCAAGGGATAGATTTAGCTGATTATTTTGGTTTGCATTATTGGGAAAGTGGAACTTTTTATCCACACCAGTTAATTACTTATATGTTTATGCATGGCGGGTTTACTCATATTTTATTTAACATGTTTGCGGTGTGGATGTTTGGTAGAGTTTTAGAAGGGGTTTGGGGTGGAAAACGGTTTCTAATTTTTTATATAGTAACTGGTGTTGGTGCGGGAGTTATACAGCTTTTAGTTGCTCATTTTAGATTGATGTCTATAGAACAATTATTAACGCCAGAGGCTGTTAGTTTTGCTTTGAGTAATGGTTTCGATTTATTACATGGCGGCCAAGGACCAACTGAATTTGTGACGAATCCTCACTTTGTGGATTTAGTAGTATTGATTAATACTCCTACTGTGGGTGCTTCTGGTGCTGTTTTTGGAATTTTATTGGCATTTGGAATGCTATTTCCTAATACAGAATTAATGCTTTTGTTTCCACCAATACCAATTAAAGCAAAATGGTTTGTAATAGGCTATGGCGCGTTAGAATTGTACTCAGGTTTTGCAAATAATCCCAACGATAATGTTGCCCATTTTGCGCATTTAGGAGGTATGCTTTTTGGTTTTATTTTAATTAAAATGTGGCAAAAAAATAGAGGTACTTTTTATTAAAATATGGTTAATCCTTTTTTAGATGATATAAAAAACCAATACAAAAGTGGTTCAGCTTTGATTAAATTAATCATAATTAATGTTGCTGTTTTTATTGGAGTTCATTTAATTGGTCTAATCTTCTGGTTTTCTGCTGTAGATAATGGCGCTAATATAATAGTAAGTTGGTTGGCATTGCCTGCCAGCGTATCACAATACTTATTTAAACCATGGACGATTATCACCTATATGTTTCTTCACGAAAGTTTTATTCACATATTATTTAATATGATAGTGCTATATTTTGGAGGAACGATATTTTTAAATTATTTAAGTGGAAAGAAATTAGTTGTAGTCTATTTGTTAGGTGGTTTAGCAGGTGGGCTAATCTATGTTTTGGCATTTAATCTATTGCCTGTTTTTGAGCATCTCTCAACAATTTCAGTTGCATTAGGTGCTTCGGCATCCGTAATGGCAATATTAGTAGCTGCTGCTACTTACGTTCCTAATTATGTCGTTCGGATGATGTTTTTAGGAGAAGTAAAATTTAAACACATTGCCATTGGATATGTTATATTGGATTTAATCAGTATTCCACAAGGTAATGCTGGTGGTCATATTGCTCATTTAGGAGGCGCATTGTTTGGTTTCTTTTTTGTTGTACAGTTAAAAAAGGGTAAAGATTTCACACTTGGATTCAGCCGTTTATTAGATATACTTAAAGCCATGCTTAAACCTCAGAAAAAGATGAAAGTGGTTTATAAAAAGCAAGGTAAAACAAAAACAGACCAGGCGTATAATGAGCAAAAAGTAAACAATCAAAAAAAGGTAGACATTATCTTGGATAAGATTTCTAAATCTGGTTACGATAGTTTATCTGCTGAAGAGAAATCTATTTTGTTTGATGCGAGCAAGAAGTAGTTATTTTTTAATCATTCTCCCAAGCTCCATCATTTCATCTCGTAAACGAGCTGCTTCAATAAAATCTTCTTCCCTAGCGGCCTTTTTCATTTTACGTTGGGTTTCCTCCAATAATTTTTGAAGTTGAATTTTGTCCATGTATTGAACAACTGGGTCGGCAGCTAAATTTGGTTTTTCGTCAATATAGTCAAGGTCGTATGCATCTTCAATTACTTTGCTTTGACCTAATATTTGAGTTTTAGATTTATTGATTGCCTGAGGAGTAATACCATGTTTACTATTATAGTTTACTTGTTTTTCCCTTCTTCTATCGGTTTCATCAATGGTTTTTTGCATCGACTTGGTAATCTTATCGGCATACATAATAACTCGCCCTTCTAGATTACGAGCTGCTCTTCCAGCAGTTTGTGTAAGTGAGCGAGCAGATCTTAAAAAACCTTCTTTATCTGCATCTAAAATCGCTACTAATGATACTTCAGGTAAATCCAGTCCTTCACGTAATAGATTAACTCCAATTAATACGTCAAAAATACCTAAGCGCAAATCGCGTAAAATTTCTACTCGGTCTAGGGTGTCTACCTCTGAATGGATATAACGACATCGTAAACCAGCATTATCAAAATACCTATCAAGCTCTTCAGCCATTCTTTTAGTTAGAGTAGTAACCAATATACGCTCATCTTTTTCTGCCCTTATGGCTATTTCTTCCATTAAATCATCGATTTGATTTAAACTTGGGCGAACCTCAATTTCAGGTTCTAATAACCCTGTGGGACGAATAATTTGCTCTACAATTACTCCTTCTGATTGCTCCAATTCATAATCTGCTGGAGTCGCGCTTAAATAAATTGTTTGGCCAATAATAGATGAAAATTCTTCAAATTTTAAAGGTCTATTATCCATAGCAGAAGGTAGTCTGAACCCATATTCTACCAAATTCTGCTTACGAGAACGATCACCACCATACATTGCTCCAATTTGTGAAACAGTAACATGGCTTTCATCTATTACCATTAAAAATTCTTTCGGAAAATAATCTAATAAACAGAATGGTCTTGATCCTTCTGGTCTTATATCAAAATAGCGCGAATAATTTTCTATGCCTGAGCAATAGCCTAATTCTCGCATCATTTCTAAATCATAAGTTACTCTATCTTCTAATCGCTTTGCTTCTAAATGTTTGCCAATTTCTTTGTAATATTCAACTTGTTTCATCAAATCATCTTGAATTTCGTGAATGGCTCCTTGCATTCTATCTTTAGTGGTGTTGAAGATATTAGCCGGGTAAATATTCAAGTAATTATATGATTCAACCGTATTTCCATTAATCGGATCAAAAGATTCTATTTCTTCAATTTCATCACCAAAAAAGTAAACGCGATAAGCAATTTCAGCGTAAGCCGGGTAAATATCTACTGTATCTCCCTTTACCCTAAAATTTCCTCTTTGAAAATCGCTTTCAGTTCTTGAGTATAAACTTTGAACTAATTCCAGTAAAAATTTGTTTCTGCTAATTACATCTCCAGTTTGAATTTTAATGATATTATCCTTAAAATCTTCTGGATTTCCTATGCCATAAATACAGGAAACAGAAGCAATAACCAACACGTCTTGTCGTCCAGATAGAAGAGAAGTGGTTGTACTTAAGCGCAATTTTTCAATCTCATCATTGATAGACATATCTTTTTCGATGTAGGTGTCAGTTACAGGTAGGTATGCTTCAGGTTGATAATAATCATAATAAGACACAAAATATTCCACAGCATTATCAGGAAAAAACTGTTTAAACTCTCCATACAATTGGGCAGCGAGCGTTTTGTTATGACTTAAAATTAATGTTGGACGCTGTATATTTTCAATAACATTAGCGATGGTGAAAGTTTTACCAGATCCTGTAACTCCTAATAAAGTTTGGGCTTGGCTACCAGAATTAATTCCTTCAGTAAGTTGTTTAATTGCCTCAGGCTGATCGCCAGTAGGTTGAAAATCGGATACAATTTTGAATGCCATTTTGCAAAATTACAGAAATGATGCTCTATTTGTTAGCAACTCTTTCCATAATTAATATTACAATTCCTCCAGCAATCATTAATCCAATGGCAAAAAATGTTTCTTGATTGAATTCATAGGGCAGTGACCAATTGTATCCAATCACTTTCTCTTTATCATCAAAGACTTGAGTAATTTCTTTTTTCCATGGCCATAAAATGGGAAGTGATCCCAAAATAAAACCAGAAAGTAGTGATATTGTTTGATCTTTAAACTTTTTGAATACCCATGCTAAAACATGAGAAAATCCTAATAAACCAATTCCAGCCCCAATAGCTACAGGAGCAAGTGTTTTAATATCTAATTTATTAACGGCATCTATCATTACCAATTGATAATTTCCAAGTAGTATTAGAATAAAAGAACCAGAAAGGCCAGGAAGAATCATACTACAAGCCGCAATTACACCGCAAACAAATAAGTACCAAGTCTGACTGTTTTCTGTGGCTGGAGTAAGAAAAGTAATTAATACCGCGCTTACAGTACCTATAATAAATGTAATTATAACACCAATTGACACCCTGGAAATTGTTTTGGCTACGGAATAAATAGAGGCCAGTATTAATCCAAAAAAGAAGGCCCAAATGTAAACGGGATAATTAATGAAGAGATAATCTATTAGTTTGGCTAAGGATATTATGCTGATTCCTATTCCCAAAAAAACAGCAAGTAAAAAACCAAGATTGATGTATTCTGCAAACGCCTTAAATTTTCCTGTAAATAATAATTTAAACGCTATTAGATTAAATGATTTTATGGAATTAATTAGTTTTTCGAAAATACCTGTTATTAACGCTATTGTGCCTCCAGATACACCTGGAATAACATTGGCAGCTCCCATAGCTAATCCCTTAAGAATTAATAAAATGTAGTCTTTAAGAGATTTTTCCATTGGAGTTTATACCATTTCAAAATAACCTTCAATACCACCCGCTAATGAATATAAATTATTCAGGCTATGTTTTCGTTCTAATGTATGAATAATTGCAGCAGAGCGTTTACCGGATCTGCAACAAAAAATGACCTGCTTGTCATTGTTTATTTTTTCTAGAGAATGAAGCACTTTTTCTAATGGAATATTAATTCCACCAATATTACCATTTTCATACTCATAGTCTTCTCGAACATCTATCAATTGAAAGCTATCCTTTTTATCAATTTTTGATTTTAGTTCTTGAGCAGTTACAATATTCATCTCCTTTTTATTTGAATTCAGTTACAACTTCTTTTGGAAGGCTGTCGAAGAATGTGTCACCCCTCAAGCCTAATCTTAAACATTCTAAAGGAACAACTTCATTGAATGAAATATTTCCAAGATTCACATTAGCTCCAAATTGTTTAATAAACCAAACCTGCTGAGCTTTTTTTGGAGCCTCCCATAAAATATTCTCTACTTTAACGTTAGAAATAATTTTGTTTACCAGCGAAACATGTGCAGTCCCATTAGGTCTATAAATTCCAACATTTCCACTTTCTCTAGCTTCAGCAATTACTTTCCATGAACCGGCTTCTAATTCACTTTGCATCATAGAAATCCATTTGGCAGGACTAATAAATATACCTTCCTCCTTAGAACCAACTTCGGATAATACAGTAAAATCTTTAGCAAGAGTATTGATGTATTCACATTTTTTTTCCTGAGGTAGAACAATGGAACCGTCAGAAACCTCACAGGTTTCCATCTTATATTTGTCCATTAACTTACGATAATCATCAAACATCCCTCTTACAATAAATGCTTCAAATAATGTTCCTCCGAAATATGTTTTTATTTTAGCTTCCCTATATAGGTTTAGCTTTTTTTCTAATTCTTTGCTTACATAAGATGTTCCAAAACCAAATTTCACTAAATCGGTTAAATGAGCTGATGAATCAATAAAATTTTCTGTTTCTCTCCAGCTTAAACCCTTGTCCATCATCATAGTTAATCCAGTCTCGCGAGGAGAACTCTCTCTGCTTGGGATATGTGGTAATTCAAAATTCATTGTTAATCGTTAAAATTTTCTATAAGATCAATTACTTTTGGGAAGTTGATAATTTCTGGGTAATATTCAGTTAATTCAGCTAAATGCTTTTTATCATTAGTTAAAAGAACAATAAGGTTTTGGACAGCTTCGTTAACTTTTCCATTCATTAGCAAATATGCAACTAATCTAGCATAGATTAGATTATTTTCAGGTTGTTTTTCTAATCCCTCATATAAAGTGATGATACCTTTTTCAAGATTCTCATAATCTTTCATTACTTCTGCCTTATCTACCCAAATGTCTTCATTTTCTTCATCAAAGCCAATTACTTTATCATAAGCAATGATGGCCTCATCAAACAGGCCTGTTTTAGCTAATATATCACCATAAATATACCAATACTCCGAATTATTATTTTCTAATTCTAATGATTTTTTGATGTAAAAAATAGCTGATTGGCTTTTGTTTTCAGCTTCGTTAATAACTGCCATTCCTGCCCATGCATCTGCATGAAAAGGATCGAGTTTTGTTGCCTTATAGTAATTAGATAAAGCTAATTTTGGGTCACCTAACTTCTCATAACATTCTCCAACATAGTAATATGTAGTGGCGTCAGGCTCTTCATAATTAAAGGTTTCTAAATAAGTGTTAATGGCCTTTTCATACTCTTCTAATAAAGCCAAAGAGTTTGCTTTGTTAAAATAGGCTGAAGCAAAGTCTTCTTTTATTGCTATAGTAAAATCATAAGCATTAATGGCTTTTTCAAATAAATTTGCACTGTTATATGCTACCCCCAAATTGTACCAGGCTGAATAACTGTAAGGGTGTTCTTCAATAAATTGGGTGAAAAATTTAATGCTACCGTCCGTATCGTTTTTAAGATTAAAACAGAATGCTAGTTCATAAATAACTGTTTCATTTTCTGGATTATTCCTCAGCAGTTTTTTAAGAATCTGTATTGCTTTGTCAAACTGATTGAGGTTTTCATATTCAAAAGCAATGTTGATTTTAATGTTTTCTTTCTCAGACTTCCCATTAATTAATTTTAATGCTTTATAAAAATTTTCAATAGCCTTATTATGCTGTCTTAGTTGGCTATGAATATTTGCTTTTATAGAAAATATTTCGGAGTTAAAAGGCTCAAGTAGTTCTAAGGCATTTAATATTTCTAATGCTTTATTTGGTTTATGTATTTCAGCTAAAAATTGTGCCTTTTTTAATTTTAATATAGACGATGTTGGATGCTGTAGTAAAGAGATATCAATAGCCATTTTGGCTTTATTTGTATCACGATTATCTAGGTAATGATCTATCAAGGTTTCAAATACTTCAACGTCAAAAAAATAATGTTCATTTTTTTTAAGCATTTGTTCGAACCGGTTCAACGATGCAGTATAATCGCTTTCTTCGTTATGTTGGCTAAAATCTTCTTCCATACCCTTGTATGTAAAGTTAGTTTTTTACTACAACAATTAATGTATTTTGATGTTTATTATTAACAAAAAAGTTAACATAATTTATACGAAAAATTGAGTTAAATTTGTTCACGAAAAAGTTAGTACATGACATTAATAAAATCTATTTCAGGAATTAGGGGGACAATTGGAGGTGAGCCAGGTGAGGGCTTGTCACCAGTTGATATTGT
>JBFIEB010000035.1:0-14703 GCA_041603555.1 Vicingaceae bacterium | reverse complement strand
CATGGCAAAAGAAGCAGAACGACAAGGGTTTACTACTTATATGATGACGCCTGATAAGGATTTTGGACAATTAGTTTCTGAGAATATATTTATTTACAAACCCGCTGCTTATGGAAATCCAGCTCAAGTTATGGGAATAAAAGAAGTATGTGAAAAATTTGGTGTTGAAAATCCGCTACAAGTAATTGATATTTTAGGGCTTTGGGGTGATGCTGTTGATAATATTCCAGGTATTCCAGGTATTGGAGAAAAGACCTCTAAACTATTAATTTCAAAATATGAAAGTGTAGAAGGGTTAATAGAACATGCGGAAGAGTTGAAAGGAAAACAACGAGAAAATGTAATCGAATTTGCTGAACAGGGGTTACTATCTAAAAAGTTAGCCACTATAATTTTAGATGTTCCGATAGAATATGATTTTGAACATTTTAAAATGGAAAATCCTGATGAAGAAAAAATCACGGAGCTTTTTGCAGAATTGGAGTTTAGAAATTTAGCCAAAAAAGTTTTAGGTAAAGAAATTCAAATTAAAGCAGCTCCCATTCAAGTGGGTGGACAAATGGATTTATTTGGTAATGTTCAAGAAGAAGTAGAAACTGAACATAACTCTGAAGAGGAAAAAGAACAATTTGTTGAATTAAAAAACTTAGAAAACACCAAGCATAATTACCATTTCGTTCAAACTTCGGCAGAACGAGCTAAATTAATTGCTGATTTATCTAACCAGAAATCCTTCTGTTTTGATACCGAAACCACAGGCCTTAATCCTTTTGAAGCAGAAATTGTAGGAGTGTCTATTGCTTATAAAGAGAACGAGGCATATTATATTCCATTCTCTGAAAATAAGGAGGAAACAACTAAGATTTTGTCAGAATTTAAATCGCTGTTCGAAAATGAGACTATTGAAAAAGTAGGTCAAAATATTAAGTATGATTTAAATGTGTTAACCAATTATGGCATCCAATTAAAAGGAAAGTTGTTTGATACTATGATTGCCCATTATCTGATTCAACCAGATATGCGTCATAATATGGATTTATTGGCCGAGACTTATTTGGGTTACAAGCCCGTTTCTATCGAAACACTAATTGGTAAAAAAGGAAAGAATCAAAAAACAATGCGCGATATTCCACAAGAAAGCATTGTGGATTATGCTTGTGAAGATGCAGACATAACATTACAATTAAAAAATCAGTTTGAGCCTAAAATGAATGAAACCCTAAAGAAGTTGATGGATGAAATTGAAACTCCTTTAATCCCTGTTTTGGCCGCCATGGAAAAAGAAGGGATTAAGCTAGACGTTCCTGCTTTAGCTAAGTTTTCTGAAGAACTAGAGCTGTTAATTATTGATTTAACAAAAAATATACTTGAACTGGCTGGTGAAGAATTTAACATTGATTCTCCAAAGCAATTAGGAGAAGTGCTGTTTGAAAAAATGAAAATTGTAGATAAAGCAAAAAAAACAAAAACTGGACAATATCAAACAGGGGAAGATGTGCTTTCTAAATTAGCAAGCACACATGAAATAATCCCTCACATATTAGAATATCGAACGTTAAAGAAATTAAAGTCTACTTATGTAGATGCTTTGCCAGAACTAGTAAGCCCAAAAGATGGAAAAATACATACCAGCTACATGCAAACAGTTGCAGCAACAGGGCGATTAAGTTCTAACAACCCTAACTTACAGAATATTCCTATCCGAAGTGAAAAAGGAAGAGAAATTAGAAAAGCCTTTATCCCAAGAAATGATGAATATACATTGCTAGCAGCAGATTACTCTCAAATCGAATTAAGAATTATTGCAGCGTTAAGTGGAGATGAAAACATGCAAGAAGCATTTGTTAAAGGCGAAGATATTCATACTGCTACAGCGGCAAAAGTATTTGGTGTGAATAAAGAAGCAGTAGATAGAGAAATGAGAGGGAAAGCCAAGGCAGTAAATTTTGGAATTATTTATGGTGTTTCTGCTTTTGGCTTGTCGCAAAACTTAAACATATCACGAACAGAAGCGAAAGAAATAATTGATACTTATTTTGAGCAATATCCCAAACTCAAAGAATATATGGATAACAATGTGATGTTAGCAAAGGAAAAAGGCTATGTAGAAACCATTATGCAGCGTAGGAGAAATTTAAAAGACATTAATTCTGGTAACGCCATTGTTCGTGGGCATGCCGAAAGAAATGCAGTTAATGCTCCCATACAAGGATCAGCAGCTGACATTATTAAAATAGCGATGATTAACATCCATAACGAATTTCAAAAACAACAATTTCAATCGAAAATGTTGTTGCAGGTGCATGATGAATTGGTTTTTGATGTTTACAAACCAGAACTCGAAAAAATTAAACCGATTATTAAAGATAAAATGGAAAATGCAGTAAAATTGAAAGTTCCATTAGATGTAGAAATGAATGCCGCTGAAAATTGGTTACTAGCACATTGAATCAATTTTACTATATTTGATCAAAAGCATAATTAAAAAAAGATGAAAAAATATTTATTTATCACAATAGTTGCAAGTTTGTTTACTGCTTGTGGAGGAGAAGACCCTATTGAGGAAGTTGTAGAAGATGTTGTAGAAGACGGATTAACTCCTGCAAGAGCTGAAAAAGCTCAACTGGTATTTCAAACAGTACCATCACCTATAGAAACAGCTTCTTTATTCCAAGATGCTGGAGCTGGGTATAATGGAGAATTTACTAATCCCGTAGAAAATGTAAGCACTTATTCTACAAATACTCAAAAAGCACTAAACCTTGGTGTTTACGGTGCAGATTTAAGTTATGCTAATATTTTTGACCAATCTCAAGAGTCTATGTTTTTTATGAATTGTTCTAAAAAAATGGCTGATGGGTTAGGGGTTACCTCTGCTTTCAACACTGAAACCATGGAGCGTATAGAAGAAAATATGAATAACAGAGATTCATTAATGACCATAATTAATGATGCCTTTTGGATTGCGGACGCTCACCTTAAAGAAAATGGACAAGACCATTTGTCTGCGCTAATAATTACTGGAGGATGGGTTGAGGGGTTGTATCTTGGTACTAAATCTTTAAAGAAAGAGTCTCCAGATAAAGGGTTAATGCAACGAATAGCTGACCAAAAATTTTCGTTAGATAATTTAGTAGATTTATTAGCTACATATGATAATTCCGAGGTAAGTATGGTAAATAAACAAATGAAATTACTTCAAATGGTCTTTAGTAAAATTGAAGAGGAGGACAAAGAAGGAAAAGTTACTTTAATCTTTGAGCAAGAAACAATCCTTGAAATAGCTGAGGTGGTAGAAAAAGTTAGAAATGAGTTTATCAAGTAACATATTTTTACAAACTGGAGCTAAAGGATTTAAGAAGTAATTTCTCCTCTTAGCGATGTTTGTAATTTTACTTTAATTTCATCTCTGGAAAGTCCTTTCCCTAATAAATACATCAATTTAGTAATGGCCGCTTCATAGGTCATATCTTTACCACTGATAACACCTATTTTATTAAAAGCAGAACTAGTTTCATACTTGCCTTGTTCCACACTTCCTCCCTCACACTGACTAATATTTAATATAATGATTCCTCTGTTAATTGCTTCTATTAGTAAATCGATGAACCATATTTGAGTAGAGGCATTCCCTGCGCCAAATGTTTCTAACACAATTGCTTTTATATTAGGAATGTTAATCGATGAAAAAATAACTTCTTTTGAAATTCCTGGATAAAGTTTAAGCGTTACGATATTATTATTAAACTCTGTATTGAGTTTTAATTTTTTATCATTCGCTTTATAAATAGCCGAATTATTAAACTTTAATGAAACTCCTGCCTGAGCTAAAACTTCATAATTGGGAGAAGTAAATGCCTCAAAATCTTCTGAATTAGACTTTGTAGCCCTGTTTCCCCTATATAAATCATACTCAAAATAAATAGCTACTTCAGGTACAAGTGCTTTTCCATCTTTCTTTAATGAAGCTATTTCAATTGCAGTTAATAAATTTTCTTTAGCATCTGTTCTGACATCACCAATAGGAAGTTGAGAGCCTGTTAAAATAACTGGTTTACTCAAATTTTCAAGCATAAAGCTTAAGGCTGAAGATGTATATGCCATAGTATCAGAGCCATGAAGCACAACAAATCCATCGTGCTTATTATAATTATCAAAAATAAGTTGAGCTATAGTTAACCAGTTTTCTGGTTGCATATTAGATGAATCTATTGGGTTATCAAAAGAAATAGAATCAATATTAATGTTGAATTTTTTAATCTCTGGAATTTCATTTAACAACGAATCAAAATCGAAAGATTTTAGTTCTCCTGTTGCTGCATCCCGAACCATTCCGATGGTTCCCCCAGTATATATAATTAAAATCGAGTTCATTTTAAAATCCGAATATCATTTTTGAATTTGCTGTAGTTATTTTAGCGACTTCTTCTATTGATAAGTTGTAAATATCAGCAACTTTTTCAGCAATATTATACAAATAAGTGCTTTCGTTTCTTTTGCCACGATAAGGAACAGGGGCTAAATAGGGGGAGTCTGTTTCCAGCACCAAATGTTCTAAACTAATTTGTTCAACTGTTTTATCTAAGCCTGAATTTTTGAATGTAACCACTCCCCCAATTCCTATTTTAAACCCTCCATAATTAATAATATGATTGGCTTGTTCAATATCTCCAGTAAAACAATGGAAAATTCCTCTCATTTTATCATCATTCATTTCATCTAAAATTTCAAATATTTCATCAAATGAATCTCTGCAATGAATTACAAAAGGTAAGTTGTGTTTTTTTGCTAAAGCAATCTGATAACGAAAAGCTTCTTGCTGCTCTTTTAATAGAGATTTATCCCAATACAAATCAATTCCAATTTCTCCAACCGCGCAGAAAGGGTGTTTATTGAGCCACTCTTCAACTAAGCTTAATTCCTTTTTATAATTGGATTTAACAGAAGTAGGGTGCAGCCCCATCATGGGGAAACAATTATTTGGGTATTTATCTTCCAAAGCTATCATCCCTTTTATTGAGGAGGAATCAATATTCGGAAGAAATAATCTTTCTATACCTTTTTCAACACAACTTTTGATAACAATATCAATGTCATTATTAAACTGCTCAGCATATAAATGAGTATGTGTATCTGTTAAAATCACATCACAAAAGTAAAATTTATGTGTATAAAAACGATGAAGCATGGAAAAACAAATATTATTACCTTTGTCACCATTAATTTTAAGGAATGAGTCAGCAATTATCAGAACAAGAATTGGTTAGAAGAGAATCTTTAACTAAGTTGAGAGCATTAGGAATTAATCCTTACCCTCAAGCATTATACCCTGTAAATATCCTTTCCAACGAAATAAAGGAAAATTTTGAAGAAGGAAAGAAAGTTGTAATTGCTGGAAGATTAATGTCTAGAAGAATTCAAGGAAATGCTTCTTTTGCTGAATTACAAGATAGTGAAGGGAAAATACAAGTTTATTTTAAGCGAGATGAAATTTGTGAAGGAGAGGATAAAACCATGTATAATGAAGTTTATAAAAAGCTATTAGACATTGGTGATTTTATTGGTGTAGTTGGTGTCTTATTCAAAACACAAGTTGGAGAAATTAGTGTAAGAGTGAAAGCGTTTTCTTTACTGAGTAAATCCTTAAAACCATTGCCATTACCAAAAACAGACAGTGAGGGGAACACACATGATGCGTTTTCAGATCCCGAATTGAGGTATAGAAGACGATACGTTGATTTAGTAGTTAACGAACATGTAAAAAATACCTTTATCAAACGTTCGAAGATTATTACTTCAATGCGAAATTTTTTAAACTCAAAAGGATATTTAGAAGTGGAAACCCCCATTTTACAAGCTATTCCAGGGGGTGCGGCTGCTCGTCCTTTTGTGACCCATCATAATGCTTTGGACATTCCATTATATTTGAGAATCGCTAATGAATTGTACTTAAAAAGACTGATTGTTGGTGGGTTTGACGGTGTATATGAGTTTGCTAAAGACTTTCGAAATGAAGGTATGGATAGAACGCATAATCCTGAGTTTACGCAAATGGAAATTTATGTCTCTTATAAGGATTATAATTGGATGATGGATTTTACAGAAGAGATGCTAGAAACAATTTGTAAAGAAGTCCTTGGAACGACCACTATTAAAATTGACAATAATGAAGTAAGTTTTAAACGACCGTTTAAAAGAATTTCTATGATTGCCTCTATAAAGGAGCATACTGGAATTGATATAGCTGATATGGATGAGTTGCAATTAAGAACAACATGTAAGCAGTTAAATGTTGAAGTGGATGATAGTATGGGTAAAGGAAAGCTAATCGATGAAATATTTGGAGAAAAATGTGAGGAGAATTACATTCAACCTACTTTTATTACTGATTATCCAAAAGAGATGTCTCCTTTATGTAAAGAGCATAGAGATAACCCCGAATTAACTGAACGATTTGAATTAATTGTTAATGGTAAAGAATTGGCAAATGCTTATACAGAATTAAACGATCCTATTGACCAAAAAGAACGATTTGAAGAACAGGTAAGGTTGGCAGAAAAAGGAGATGATGAAGCCATGTTTATTGATTTGGATTTTGTGCGTGCCTTAGAATATGGTATGCCTCCAACATCAGGAATGGGGATTGGAATAGACAGACTCTGTATGTTTCTAACAAACAACAGTTCAATCCAAGAGGTTCTTTTCTTCCCGCAAATGAAACCTGAAAAGAAAGAAGTTGCTTTAAGTGATGCTGAAAAGACTATTTTAAGACTAATGAAAGCAAATAATAAAATGGAATTAGGAGCTTTAAAAAGTGCCACTGAACTCAGCGGTAAACAATGGGATAAGGGGATAAAGGGCTTAAACAAAAAAGGGATGGTAAAGGTTGAAGTAGATGGAGATGCTAAAGTATGCATATTGCAATCCTAGTTTAGCTATATTTGTACAACTATGGAATTTGACAAGAAAATAGCAGTACTTGGTGGTGGTAGTTGGGCAACAGCAATTGTAAAAATTCTTACAGAGAACTTAGATACCGTTAATTGGTGGATGCGTGATAAGGAATGTGCGGAACACATTAAAAAATATCGACATAATCCTCGCTATATCCAATCCATACAGTTTAATCCAGATAAATTAAACATTAGTACAGAACTACAAAAAACTGTAGATGATTCTGATATTATTGTTGTTGCTGTTCCTTCAGCATTTTTAGCTCAGGCTTTTGATGGTGTCGAAATCAAAGGAATAGAAAATAAAATAATTATCTCTGCTATTAAAGGTGTTATCCCTGAATACAATCAAATTCCGGCAGAGTATTTCAATATTAATTTTAAGGTTCCATGGGATAAAATCGGAATAATTGCCGGTCCATGTCATGCAGAAGAAGTAGCCATGGAAAGGTTGTCTTACTTAACTATTGCTTGTCGCAGCGTTGACATTGCAACTTATGTTGCCAAAGCAATGGATTGCCGATACATTAATACTTCTACTTCTGATGATCTATTAGGTACAGAGCTGTCAGCCATTTTAAAAAATGTTTACGCTGTAGCTAGTGGAATTTGTCATGGATTGGGTTATGGAGATAATTTTCAGGCTGTTTTGATTTCCAGCGCGATTAGAGAAACCAAGGAATTTATTGATAAAGTCCATGGAATAGATAGAGATGTAAAGTCATCTGCATACCTCGGAGACTTGTTAGTAACTGCATATTCTCAGTTTTCAAGAAATAGAAACTTTGGAAGCATGGTTGGAAAAGGATATTCTGTACGTTCTGCTCAAATTGAAATGAACATGGTCGCGGAAGGATATTATGCCGCCAAAGGGATTTATGAGATAAACAAAAAATTTAAAGTAGACATGCCTATTCTTGATGCTGTTTACAATATTTTATATGAAAAAATATCTCCTTTTATGGAAATGAAGTTACTAGCTGAAAAACTTTCTTAAACCTCAATTGTTTGTTCAATAGTAATCACCTCTTTAATTTCAGGAACTGATTTTTTGATAGCTTCTTCAACACCTCCCTTTAAAGTCATTGGACTCATGGAACACTCTTTACAAGCTCCTAGAAATTTTACTTTAACCACATAGTCTTCAGTCAATTCAATCAACTCTATATCTCCCCCATCGTCATTTAAAAATGGACGAATTTGCTCAAGAGCAACATTAATTCTTTTTATAATGTCTTTTTTACTCACGTTAGTAGTGATTGATTGCATCTAAAGTACTAAATTTTAGTTGGTAGAACAACCATCCATATTCGTTATTTCTACTTTTTGGGTAGGGTCTAACTTTTCATTTCTGTTATTAACTTCAGTAACCACGTTTTCGGCAAAAACTTTAAAGGCCAATGCTTGAGCAGAAGTTTCTTGTAAAATAGCTGGTCTCCCGGCATCACCAGCCTCTCTAATGCTTTGTACAAGTGGAATTTCGCCTAATAATGGTAAATTGTTTTCTTCAGCCAAACGCTTTAATCCATCTTGCCCAAAAATGTAATACTTATTCTCTGGTAATTCATCTGGCGTGAAATAAGCCATATTTTCTATCATTCCTATAATTGGAACGTTAATGGATTCCATTTTAAACATTCCTATCGCTTTTCGAGCATCTATTAGCGCAACTTTTTGAGGTGTACTGACAATAATAGCACCAGTTACTGAAACTGTTTGTACTAAAGAAAGGTGTATGTCTCCAGTCCCTGGAGGTAAGTCAATTAACATGTAGTCCAATTCACCCCAATTTACTTCTGTAAATAACTGGGTTAATGCTTTTGTGGCCATTGGTCCTCTCCACACTACAGCTTGATTAGCATCAGCAAAAAAACCTATCGATAACATTTTTACACCATGGCTTTCTACTGGATTCATTAGATTTTTACCATTGATTTCTATGGGTTTTGGTTTCTCATCCTCAACATTAAACATTAAAGGCATAGATGGCCCATAAATATCCGCATCTACCAACCCCACTTTATAGCCTTTTTGAGCCAAAGCAATAGCCAAATTTGCGGTAACTGTAGATTTTCCAACGCCTCCTTTACCAGAAGCGATGGCAATTATATTTTTTACATTAGGTAACACTTTATTTACCTCAGGGGACCCAGAATTTTTGGCAATTGGTGTTAGGTTGATATTTAATTCAATCGGGGCCTTCAAAATTCGATTCAAGTGTAATTCACAGGCCTCAATTACCCTTTTTTTGTTGTGCATAGCAGGATTACTAATCTGCAAGTCGAAACTTACCTTATTCCCATCCGATTGAATGTTGGATACTAAATTGAGTTCAATAATATCTTTTTTTAAATCAGGTTCTATTACAAAGCTTAATGCTTTTTTTATGTCGGCTTCTTCGAAGTTCATTGTTTTTTAAGTAAAATTACGCATAAAATCAGGCTTCAAGGTTTAATTCTTTGCTTGGATCCCAGAAAAAAAATTTAAATTCTATGATTTGGTCATTCTTTACCATTATACCTTCTTTTCTCAAAAGTGTTTCCATTTCCATGGGGTTGGCAAAATGCATTTTACCCGTCAATTGCCCATTTCTATTAACTACACGGTGTGCAGGTACTGACGGATATTGACTATGGGCATTATTCATTGCCCAGCCCACCATTCTAGAGCTTCTACCTGAGCCTAAATATTTGGCAATTGAACCATAAGAGGTAACCCTCCCTTTAGGAATTTCTCTACACACCTGATAAACTAATTGGAAGAAGTTTTCGCTATTTTCAGAGTAGTTCAATTTAACTGAAATTTTAAATAGTGAATATTGTGTCCCTTAGCAGCAAAAAGCTTTTCGTAAAATGTTTTGATAGATAGTATCTCTTGTGTTTTAGTATCTAGTTTTTCAATTATTTCCCCATATAAATTGAACGTGCTTTCTAGTAAATTGAAATGACATCTTTCAATTTCTTCCAAGGTATATCTGAAAAATCCTTCATGATCAGTTTTTAAATGGATAATTCCACTTGGTTTTAAGAACTTTTTATAGCGGTCAATAAACATTGGAGAGGTCAAACGTTTTCTTTCTAACCTATCTTTTGGTTGTGGGTCTGGAAATGTAATCCATATTTCATCCACCTCATTTTTATTAAAAAAAGAAGCAATAAAATCAATTTGAGTGCGGATGAAGTATACATTTTTCATTTCATTTTCAAAAGCGATTTTTGCACCTTTCCAAATCCGATTTCCTTTAATATCAACACCTATAAAGTTTTTATTAGGAAAATGTTTCGCCATGCCAACAGTATATTCTCCCTTACCACAACCTAATTCTAATACAATTGGGTTCTCATTTTTAAAAACAATGTTGTGCCACTTCCCTTTTAAAGGATGTTCTTTTTTAAAAACTTCAGCCGTGTCTGGCTCAAGAACATTATTAAATGTTTTCATTTCTGCCCACTTTTGTATTTTTCCTTTCCCCCCCATTACTCAAAGTAGTTATGATAATTGTTCAAATCCTTCAAAATGTCTTTTTGCAATATGATTGCTTCATCTTCAGTGGAAACATTTTCTAGCGCTGCTATTTTTTCTGATAATGGCGTCATGAAGTAAAAGAATTGTTCAGTCTTAATGTCATCTCCAATCCAACGTTCAGCTTCGATATTCCATTGTATTGATAGCCTTTGAGCCATGGCGATATAATGAGAAATCCTTCCTTCATCAATCCCCTTATTTACTATGGTTGTCATAGAGTCAATGGCAGCTTTTGTGTAATCGTCAACTTCCCACTTCTCGCCATTATTTAAACGCAATTCATTTTTCTTTGGTTTCCTTTCTTCTCGAGTTGCTTTAAACCAATCGATTAATAATGATTTTTGTTCAATAGATAATTTTGCGTCATTATGTGTCCAAGTATATTCATCCAGTGGCATCTCTCCTTTTTCAAGCATTTCATGTGCTTCTTCTAATTTATGGTCTTTCTTTTTTGCTTTATAGGTTCCCCAAGCAGAAAAATTTAATTCCTCTCTACCATGATTAATATGATCATTAATGTACCAAGAAATAGGGGCAATTTGTCCATACCATGGAGTGTTTGTGTTATTAGAATGGCAATCGTAACAAGATTTTGTAATTATTTTAGCCACATCTATTGGTGCTTCTGTTTGATTTAAAAAATCATCTGTGGCTTCATATTCAGTTATTGATTCTTTTGTTCTTATAAATTGGATCCCCATTAAAATTATTATTAAAGCAATTAAAATTTTCTTCTTCATAATAGAGCTTGTGGTTTGTTTCTCTGTAACAAAAATAAGTATCTTAGCTTTACTTGGATACTAAAAAGACCATATTAATTTGTCCATTAGATTGGGGATTAGGACATGCTAGCAGGTGTGTTCCAATTATTAAAGAATTATCGAGATTGGGGTTTGATGTTATTATTGGGGCAGATAAAAACCCATTGGCTTTTTTACAGCAAGAATTTCCAAATTTACCAACAATTACAATTCCTGGATATGAAGTTACTTATGATGAAAAAGGAAGTTTTTATAAACTCTTAATTGAAGGGGTAAAATTTTATCAATTTATAAAGAAAGAGCATCAGTTGCTAGAAAAAATAATTAATGAAAATAATATTGATGTTGTTATTTCTGATAATCGATATGGCTTATGGAGTGATAAAGTAAAATCAATCTTAATTACACATCAGCTTTTTATCAAAGCTCCTTTAGGCGAAACTTTAGTACATAAAAAAATACATGGATTAATTGAAAAATTTGACGACTGCTGGATACCAGATATTGAGGGAAAACCAAATTTATCTGGTGATTTAGCTCACTTAACAACGTTTAAACATCCACATCGTTTTATTGGTGCTTTATCTCGTTTTTTGTCATTAAACCCCAAACAACCCAATGTTATTAAAGAGGATGTTGATGTTTGTGCCATACTTTCAGGGCCTGAGCCGCAACGGACTATTTTTGAGAAACTAATTACTAAACAACTTGTAAATAGCCGGTTGAATGCCGTTTTAGTAAGAGGGCTCCCTGATTCTAAAGAAGAATTAAACATTGAAAATGCTAGATTAAAAGTAATTAATCACCTGAAAACAAAAGAATTACATGGATTAATACAAAAGAGTAAAGTGATTGTTTGTCGTGCTGGCTACTCTAGCATTATGGATTTGTTTGCTTTAAGTAAAAAAGCCATTTTAGTTCCAACACCCGGACAAACAGAACAAGAATATTTAGCCAAACACCATCAAGAACAAGGAAATTTTTGTATTCAAACCCAAAGTGCGTTTGATTTACAAAAAGGAATGTTACAGGTAGAAAATTGTTCTCCTTTGTTTAAATTAGAAAAGAAGCTAACTCTTCCCTTTTTACTAAAAAATGAGTAGTCTCATTTTGCGCTATTCACTTTCAGGAATCACATCAAAAACAAATCCTTCTTTTAATAAATATGCTATAGTTTTAGGTAAGGTGGATTTTAAATTTTCTGCTGCTTTCACACTGTCATGGTAAACAATAATTGACCCTGATTTGGTATGCTTAACCACATTTTGATAACATTTTTCGGGTGTCGTTTTGAGGTCAAAATCTCCACTTAATACGTCCCACATTATTATTTTATAATCTTCAACGAGTTGTGCAATCTGACTTTTTTTAATTCTACCGTATGGTGGCCTGAAAAGGCTGGAGCTAAACACTTCTTTACATTTTTCAATATCGCTCAAATAATATTCATCTTCTGCGTACCACCCATTTATATGGTTGTATGAATGATTAGCAATCAAATGTCCTGCGGCTTTAGTTTTTTTAGCTATTTCAGGGTGTTTTTGCACATTGTTGCCCAAACAAAAAAAAGTTGCTTTTATTTGATGTTGTTCCAGTAAATCTAACACCCACTCTGTAATTTCAGGGGTTGGGCCATCATCAAAGGTTAGGTAAATTTTATTCTCGTTATTTGGAATGTCCCAAATTAACCGAGAATAGAATTTCTTTATTATTTCGGGTGATTTAGCTAAAAACATTATTGGGCATCAGCATGATCAGGTCCTAGCAGATTATTAACAATTCTTTCTGCTACCAATGGAAATTGTTCTTTAATAATTTTATCTATATCATTTTGTCCTGAGGCAAATCTAGACTTAATAGCTCCGCTACTAACTTCATTTCCTGCATTATCGAAGATGGTATAGTGTACCTTAAGCTCCCTTTTGTACTGCTCTTCAGAAGCAACATAACGCATGTCTGCGGCTCTTTTAATATCCAATTGGTTTACAAAAATGTAATATGATGCTTGATATTTCTTATTTAAATTGGGTAAAAGTGTTTCGCTTGCTAACGTTGTTTTCATGTACTTTTCTCTGTTATCGACCTGAGAAACAACTTCTCCGTTTTGAATTCCTGCCTTGATAGGCTCTTCTTCTTTTTCCTTCTTTTTAAATTTACCAACTAATTTGGTTCCAACGCTCTCTTTTTTCACTACCACTTCTTCAGGAACAACCTCATATTTAAATCCTATGGAATTATAAATGTATACCAACTCCTTTCTTGATTCTTGAGGTTCTATTGAATAAAAAGACAGAGGTTTGAAGTATTGTTTTAATGCAATGTAAATGTTTTGGTCTAATGCAGCTCTAAATTTTGCCTTGATGTCTTGAAAGTTCATTTCATTTTTCAATGCTAAATCTTTATCTATATCGGACAGATACATTTTAGACTCAAATGGCACAATTAAAACTGAAGGCTTATCAGAAGTTATTGGTTTTTCAGGATCCCCTGAGGTAGTGTTTTGTCCAAAAGTTGTTATAATGCTACTAATGGCAAATAAACAAATGATTACTTTTTTCATTATTGTTGATGTTTTAGTAATAAGCTTACGAGTAAAACTAAGTTATTTTAATCGCTAAGAATATCCTAGAATTACTGTTTTTAAACAGCGATTAGTTAATTACTAAACAAATTACAAAATTGATGCCTAAATAAAAATTAGAATCTCAGCCAATCGGTATTTGCATATACCATAAGTAGCAACAATAGAATCATTCCTCCTATTTGGGCATATTCCATGGCCTTTTCATTTGGCTTTCTTCGAGTAATCATTTCATACGACAAGAACATCACATGTCCTCCATCTAAAGCAGGTATTGGTAATAAATTCATAAAAGCAAGAATTAAAGAAATCCAAGCGGTTTTTTCCCAGAAATTTTGCCATACCCACTTTGTTCCAAACAGTTTACTGATGGTAGCAAATCCGCCCATCCCTTTATATGCACCAGTGCTGGGATTAATCATTTTTTTAAACCCATTGTAGTATTTTACTAGCTCTTCTTTTGCTTTAGATGCCCCTCTAGGAAAAGCGGAAAAAAAAGAATAGTTTGTTGTTCTTGTTTGATAAAGCCCCATTTCGCTCAATTCATTAAGATTGTAGGGATACGGAGCCAATCCTACTATACTGGAGTCTGGCATGTGTATTGGAATGGCAACTTCTTTACCATCTCGCTTCACTTTTATTTCAACATCTTGATCAGCAAATTGCTGTGCAACAGCTTTAAATTCATCATAATACTTAACTGAAACCTCGTTAATACCAATAATCTCATCTTTCAACTCAAACCCAGCTTCCTCAGCTACATATCCTTTTCCAATTCCGGCAACAGTAAATGGCATTCTAAATGACATAATTCCTCCCTGCCGATTGTCCATTAATTTACCTAATACATCTTCAGGAACAGCAAGTGTTTTCTTTTCTCCAT
>JBFIEB010000034.1:0-14736 GCA_041603555.1 Vicingaceae bacterium | reverse complement strand
GCTATTGGTTTAGTTTCTCCAAACCATTCGATATCAATTCTTTCTTTATTAACATCATTAAGTATTAAAAATGCGGCAACTGCATTTGCTCGTTTTTCAGACAATTTTAAATTACTTGAAGCTTTACCTTGACTATCAGTATGCCCAGACACCCTCAATCTCCATTCAGGTTTCTTTAACATTAGTTTTGCCAATTCTTTTAGCGAAGGAAATGAACTTTCTTTAATAATAGCTTTACCCGTCTCAAACTCAAGGTTATCGAATGCAGCTTTTAATATTTCTTCTTCTTCTTCAAGCAATACAAGTTCAACTGGAGCAGGAGGCAGGTACTTGTAATAATAATATCCTTTTGAATTTCTAATCGCAGTAATCGTATCATTCCCTAAGATTACCCTAATAAACTCACTATTATCATCATCACCTAGCATAAACAGTTGGCTATTGTCTGATTTCAGATTTTCAAAATGATAATATTTTTCAGTATGAAACATCGTATCTGTTGCTAAAATTTGACCCATTTCATCAATAGAATGCAGTAGTTTGTATGGACAGCCTTTGTTTTCAATTGGTCCGGGAAAATCAGGACAATTATCTTCTTTATCCATTAAACCATCATTATCAGTATCTGGGCAACCTTTGAATTTTGGTATACCTGGAGTGTCAGGACAATCATCTTCTTTGTCCATGATATCATCATTATCTCTATCAGGGCAACCATTAAATTTAACCAAACCAGAATCAGTTACACAACTATCATTTTGATCCAATATTCCATCATTATCAACATCAGAACAACCTCTAAGTTCCCATGTTCCGGGTATATCAATACACTCATCTAACTTATCAGAAACTTTGTCTTTATCTTTATCTTTAGGTTCTTTGTATAAAATTGGAATACGTCCCACTATAAACAAATCAACACCCCTAATATTCATGTCACGACCAGGCGCAATCATTGGTTTTATATCTCCAGTTCCGATGCTTATTGGACCCATTCTTAGTGCTAAACCAGTCCTAAAACCAGCAACCCTGTTGTAAGAAAAAGGTAGAGATACTCCCCATTTTCGGTGATCGAATCTTGGGGTAAATGCAATACTTGTAGGATATTGAACGGTATTACCATCATCTCCAAATTTCATATTAATACGAGTAAATGCATTAACATAAAAGTTTTTGTAAATATGATAGTCTACATCTAAATTAATATGGGTAGGCAAATTCATGTAGTATGTTCCATCATCATTGTTAGCAAACCTTACCCAACCAGAATCAGCAAAATTTTGTAATGTAGAGTCTAAGGATCGGAACCCTTGAGTATTGTCAAATTTATGTAAGTCAAAAACACCTACATTAATATTGAAATTATTACTAGAACCGCCCTTGTCATAAGTCATTCCTCCTATATCATTTATGGCTAATCCAATTTTTAATTTGTATTTGTTTTGACTTCTCATCCATAAATCGGTCTTTCCATCCATATCGTATTTATATTTTTTCCAATCAGGTCTCCACTCATAGATAATACCAATATCAAAACCTACTCCAAGCTTAGATGCGAAATCCTTTATATTTGAAGCACTAAACTCTTCCTTATCACCTAAGGCTTCATTGGGTTCAATGAAGCCACCAAAATTTTCCGAATATCCATAGTCAAAATTTCCTGATATAGAATTAGAAGTCGTATCGTTTTGGATGTTGAAGTTTAAATCGGTTGAATGGAGGTAACCAGAGGCAACACCTTGCAAGAATTTTAATTTACCACCAATTTTAAAGAAATTTTCATTTCGATCGGAAAGTACCTGAGCATAGCTCAGATTATATTCTATCCATGAATTCAAAGTCAAATTAATATCTTCATCAGAAACCCCAACATTAAATAAGTTTGGAAAGTCAAAATCATTAGTTGCCAACCTTACTAGCTCGGGAGAGGCATCATCAATATTTAAAAGGCTACGACTTCTTATTTGGAAACCGACAGCTCTTTTTGTCCCAATTGAAATCATAAAGTTGAGTATATCAAACTCAGCATTTATGAAGGCAGCCCTTTTTTTATTTCCGTTATCAATTTCAAACATTTGCCCAAGACCTCTTGCCTTAAAAGCAGCTGTAGAGTCCACAGAAACTAATTTTTCTAAATCACCATTGTTTAGCCATTCATAAGATTTTGGGTCTTCATCATTAAACGACTTAATCCACCAATGAGGCATCTGGTTGGCATTGAATTGCATGTGATTATTAAAAACACCAACATAACCTCCAAAAATAACCATGTCGAATTTCATTCGATTATCAGCAATTGATGCTGGATTCAAATCGGAACCCATTATTCCAGAATAATTACTTTGTCTCAACCCAAGAAATTCTTGAGCATGGCTATTAAACATAGCAAACAACAGGGATGTTATTAAAAGTATTTTTTTCATGCGGGGTAAGTTAGTACAAATAACAAAACCAATACGAGAATATTAACACATTAGTTGCATATAAAATATTCTATTATGGATAGAGCGTAAAGTAAATTAATTTCTTTTCCAAAAATATGGGGTAAATAATATGGCTATGGTAAATAACTCTAACCTACCTAATAGCATTAAGAATGATAAAACCCACTTTGCTGCATCCGGTAAATTGTAAAAGTTTCCCGAAGGACCAAGCTCCCCAATTCCAGGACCAACATTCCCTATTGATGTTGCAACAGCACTAATGGCTTCTATAAAATCTACTCCTAAAAAGGTCATAACAATAGAGCCTAGAACAAACATAAATAAATAGAAAAACACAAATGCCAATAAATTATAGATAATTTTAGAAGAAACAACTTGACCATTAAGATTTACCGGAACAATGGCATTAGGATGTAATTTTCTTTTAAATTCTAAAAAACCGTTTTTCATTAATAATACGATACGAACTATTTTCATACCTCCACTTGTAGAACCAGCACTTGCTCCAGCAAAGAGTAGTAGGAAGAAAATGAAGGTTACAAAGGAACCCCAAACAGTAAAATCGCTTGTAGCATAACCAGTTGTAGTAATTATACTTACTACTTGAAATAATACATTTCTAAGAGATTCTTCAAAATTATTGCTATAAATTATGGGAGTAATTACAACACATAGACCCACTATAGCCGCTATATACCATTTAAATTCATCATTCTCCCAGAATTTTTTTATTTTGAATTTGAATCCGAAATAGAGAAGGGTGAAGTTGGTTCCGGCTAGGAACATGAATAAAATTATAATGTAATGTATGGCTGGTGAATCAAAATAAGCAATACTATCCTGCTTAGTTGAGAACCCTCCAGTAGACATAGTTGTAAGGGAATGGTTAATGGCATCATAAAAATCCATTCCAGCTAACATTAACAATATACATTCTAATGCAGTTAGTGAAAAATAGATAAACCATAATCGTTTGGCTGTTTCTTTAATTCTGGGATGTATTTTATCCTTAGTTGGCCCTGGAGATTCGGATGCAAAAAGTTCCATACCTCCAACACCTAAAAGAGGTAAAATAGCGATGGTTAATACAATTATTCCCATACCTCCAATCCACTGAGTCATGCTCCTCCAGAACAATACCCCTTTTGGTAAGCTTTCTATATCGTTTAATATGGAAGCACCGGTTGTGGTTAATCCTGAAATAGTTTCAAAATAGGCATTGGTATAATCAGGAATTGCTGCTGAAAGTACATAAGGTAGTGTTCCGAAAAGGGTCATTGCAAGCCAACCTAATGCTACAATTAAATAACCTTCTCGTTTTTTAACCTCATCATTCTTATGGCTATGGGTAGAAATTTTTAACCCAACTCCTACAATTAGCGTAATTGAAGAGGATAATATTAATGGGATTAAATCTTCGCTTCTATAATAAAGAGATATTAGAATAGATAGGGACATTAACCCCCCACAAATTATTATTAAACTGCCAACAATATTGGAGACAACCTTAATATTAATTAATCTTTTAGACATTATTACTGGAAATACTTTTCAATATCATGTATCGAATCTGTAAGTGTAAAAACAATTGCTTTGTCACCTTCTTCGATTTGAAACCCTCCGAACGGAACGAAACCATTTTTACCTCTAATGACACCCGCAATGTTTGCTGTAGATGGAATTTTAAGTTCTCTTAAAGGTTTAGATGTGACTTTGGTTCCTGCCTTAACATCAAATTCTATTATTTCCCCATCTACACCATGAAGATTCGCTATCGCTTTTACCTCACCTTTTCGAATAAATCTAAAAATATTATTGGCAGCAATTATTTTTTTATTAATCAATGTATCAATTCCAATATTATGGGAAAGGTTGATATAGTCTATATTTTCAACCCCAGCAATGGTTTTTTTTACGCCATGTGATTTAGCTACTAAGGATGATATAATATTTGTTTCAGAGTTTCCAGTAACCGCAATGAAAGCATCCATATCTTCTATATTTTCTTCTTCCAATGCCTGAACATCAGTTCCATCAGTATTAATTACCAATGTTTTCTTTAGTCTTTCAGCAATTTGTCCTGCTTTCTTTTTGTCTTTTTCTATTAAAATAACGCTGTATTTTTTCTCTAATAATTCTGCTGTAAGTACACCAATTCTACTTCCTCCTAAGATCATTACATTCTTAATCTCGAAACTATTTTGTCCACAAACGCTAGTAATTTCTTCAATACATTCTGGGGTTGAAATAAAATAAACAATATCATTTTCAAGTAGAATAGTATCGGCCTTAACCATAATCGTTTTATCATTTCTTAATAAAGCAATTGGCTTAAAGGAACGATTAGGATTTAAATGTTTGGTGTCAGTTACAGATTTATTTACCAATGGGGATTCTGCAGAAATGGTAATTCCAAAAACAGAAAGTTTACCACCCTCAAATTCATGATCGTTAGTAAAAGCAGATTGATTAATTAACCTTTTTATTTCTTTGGAAGCAAGCTCCACCGGAGATATAATTTCATCAACTCCTAACTCAGCATATAGGCTACGCATTTCATTGCCAATACCTTTAAAATTGCTAATTCGAGCAATGGTTCTTTTAGCTCCTAATTTTTTACCGTTTATACAAACTAAAAGATTGGTTTCTTCAGAAGACGTTGCTGCAATTAAAAGGTCGCATCCGTCAACTTTAACTTCTTTGAGAACATTAATATCTTTTGCATTTCCTCTTACACCAAACACATCAATATGAGCTTGTACATAATTAAGCCTATCTTCATTATCATCTATGATGTAAATGTTTTGAGCTTCGTTAGACATCATTTTTGCCAAATGGAAACCAACTTCACCGGCACCCGCAATAACTATTCTCATACTATAACCAAGTTTTTGGGCAAATGTATAAACTATTTTTTAGTCTTTGAATATTTTAACAACTGATTCTCCTGATGATTTTTTATAGGCCCTATACATGCCTTTTGTGTTGAATGGCATTGCAATGTTTGCTTCTTTATCTAAAGCTATTAAACCTCCAGAACCACCAAATTTTACCAATTTTTCATTAATCAGATAATTGGCTGCTTTTTCTAAGCTCATTTTACCATATTCCATCATTGCAGACAAATCATAGGCCACAACTTTGCGGATAAAATATTCACCATGACCAGTACAAGATACGCCACAAGTATTATTGTTTGCATAAGTTCCTGCACCTATTATAGGGGAATCACCAACTCTTCCGTACTTTTTGTTAGTCATCCCTCCGGTAGAAGTAGCAGCAGTAATGTTTCCATTTTTATCTAGTGCTACAGCACCAACAGTTCCAAATTTGCTGTCTTTTAATTCTTCAGGATTTATTATATATCCTTCATCATCTTCAATATGGTCTAACTGGATTTTTTCAGTTTCTTTAATTTTTTTCAATTGGTTGAATCGATCGGGACTAAAAAAGTATTTAGCATCTCTTATTTCTAAACCATTATCTTTCGCAAATTGATCAGCTCCTTTACCGCCAAGCATTACATGCTGTGATTTATCCATTACTAAGCGTGCAGCTATAATTGGGTTTTTAATAGTAGTTACTCCAGAAACGGCTCCAGCATTTAGATTTTCACCTTCCATTATAGAAGCATCCATTTCATTGGTTCCTGCATTGGTAAAAACAGCACCTTTTCCTGCATTAAATAGGGGAGAATCTTCTAAAATTTTAATGGCTTCGACACATGCATTCGTAGAAGAACCTCCATTTTCAAGTACTGAATAACCAGCATTCAGGGCTTCATTTAATTTGTCTTTATATGCTTTTTCTTTTTCACTAGAGAGGTTTTTTTTAAGGATAGTACCTGCACCTCCGTGAATTACTATGGCAAATTTTTGTTCCATAATTTTATTGTTTTGGCAATAGGTTTGAACGCTTAAAGCGATAAAAAGTAATAGTATTGTAACTTTTTTCATGGTTAAAAAGATTCTATTAATTTTGTCTTGTGGGCAAGCTAAATTTTTTTCTAAATTATGCAAAATATCGTTTCAAAGCTGATAACGAACATGATATTCATTCACCCTTTATTTTTGATTTATACAATGATGTAATTTGTGATGAAACACCTTTTTATGTTTATGATAAGATAGAATCGATAAGAGCTAAGTTGCTTTTAACAGAAATGGAGATTACCATTGAAGACTACGGAGCAGGTTCCAAAGTAAATAAGGCTAATGTTAGAAAAATTAAAGACATTGCTAAAAACACTTTAAAAGCTCCGAAATATGGACAATTGCTTTTCAGATTGGTAAATCGGTTTAAGCCCCGAAACATTTTAGAATTAGGGACATCGTTGGGAATTAGTACCATGTATTTAGCTGCTCCCAGTAAAGAAATTAAAGTGACTTCAGTTGAAGGTTGCTCAAATACGGCTAAAGTAGCTCAAGTTAATTTTGATAAACTCAATTTCAAAAATATAGAGTTGGTAAATGATACTTTTGATAATTATTTACCCGAATATTTAAAAAATAATAATTCACTAGACCTCGTATTTTTTGATGGGAACCACCAACAAGAAGCTACGCTTAATTACTTTAATTTATGTGTAGAAAAAACACATAATGAAACTGTTTTTATTTTTGATGATATACATTGGAGTGAAGGAATGGCAGCTGCTTGGGAAACAATTAAAAAACATCCAAAAGTAACGAGTACAATAGATTTATACTTTATGGGAATCGTGTTTTTTAATACGGATTTAAGTAAGGAAGACTTTGTGTTAAAGTTTTAATTTTGTTGTTTTTTACTTGATGTCTAAAATAGAACTTTTTACCGGAATGCTCGCTATTTGCTGGTAACCGATGTTGCCAGCTGTTTTTATTCAGATGTAGTTGTCGGATTGTGCTTTACTTTGAAATTACATGAATTAGCAATGAAGCACATTTTATTGGCCTCTGCGTGCAATTTATTTGCTTTTGATATCATCTTATCATTAGTGATTTTTACAGTCGGATATAAGGTTACTTCCACGAATTTTCCGATTCCATTTTCCATTATTTCCATAACTCCTTTTGCATTGTCAATATATTCAGTTACCACAATTTTATTGGTCGCACATAAATGTAAATACCAAAGCATATGACAAGCTGATAAAGATGATAGAAATAGATCCTCAGGGTTGTACCTTGTCTTATCTCCCAAAAATGAGGGATCCGATGAGCCATTTATCTTGTCATATTTTCCTTCAGAGCTGATAGTATGGTTTCTGTTATAGGATATATAATCAGAAGTTCCTGTACCTTGATTTCCTGTCCATTCAATAGTTGTCTGATATTTATGTTTTTTCATGTTAAACTAAAGCAATCTTTTTTCTAATTCTAGCTTTTTTAGCAGCGTTCTTTATTTTTCTAACTGATTGTTAGGGTCAATCCCCATAGGGTTATATACTGCTGGACAAGATTTAGACCCCTTCTTTAAAAACATAAAACGAACCCTGAAAATTATACGCCTATTTCTACTATTGTTATAATGATGAGTAGAAATGATGTGATTGAAAGGAAGAATTGCAAATACTGGAGTTTCAACTATTGGCATAATAATCAATCGTTTCCCTGTTTTGAATCCTATTCCAAAGAAATAGTGGACTTCTCCTAGTAATGAGGCTGGACCACCAGGTTCATACTTTTTTCCTGGAATAGCTGGGGTAGGACTTCGTGAAGCAATGAAGCTATAGTCCATGTTAAGCCCTAAACCATTTACATAAAATTTATCTTCACTTTTATCCCAGCGATAACCTACATTAAAATGACCAGATATGTAATGGTCACTAAATCTTCCTTCAACTTCATTTTCAGGTAAACCAAAACCATTTTGAGTTCTTTGAGAAGTAAAATCTTCACCTCCTCTAAACCATTTATATGCGATTCCATAGTCCATATAATTAATTATTTTTCTATCATTCATCCTGAATAACCCAATTTCAGCATAAGGTCCAAAATTTCCACAAGGATTTCCTTTGTATTCGATGGATGTATTAAGAAGAGTGGCATCCCCTTTTTCAGTTAGATACCCCAACGTATAGGTTCCGCCTAATCCAAAATACCACCCTTTGTCAATTGAGTTTTGACCAGTTCCATATAAACCACCACCACTTTTACCAGGTTTATAGTTTTGGCTAAAAGTAGTAACTTCAATTAGTAAAAATGATATGATGAGTAGGTTTTTCATGTTATGTAGTTGTGTCATGCTGAGCCTGTCGAAGCATATAATAACATTTTCTTTATAGTTCGACAGGCTCACTATGTCAGAAAATTTATTTCTGAAAGTATGGCTTGTTCTACTTCTTCGCTATCCCAAATATTACTAATATTATCGTACTTAGCCATTACTTTTTTCATTATAGCATCTTGTTTTTGTCCTGTTTTCCATGCTTCCGAATAGCGTATATGGCTAAATGTAACTTGGCTATATAGTGGTAACCATTTGTCAGGATACTTTTCCGAAAAATGAGCTTCAATTTTCTTTTGTAATAAGAACTTAGGATCACCTACAAAATCTCGCATTACATGATAGTTGTGCAAGGATAAATCTTGAACTCCATCTCCGTCAGGTTTTCTTAGTGTTTGGTATTCATCGAAAATTTTATCCCAATCGTCTCCACTTGCCTCTCCCGAAGGCAGATGTTTACCCATTAAATCCCACATTACTGAACAATCTTCAAAACCACAATTCATTCCTTGTCCATAAAAAGGAACAGTTGCATGAGCCGCATCTCCCATTAGAGCAGTTTTACCATAAGTCCATGGAAAACAGCGGACAATTGCCAATGAAGAAAGGGGATGGTCTTCCCAAGCATCAGCAATATTTGGCATCAACTCATAAAAATCTGCAAATGTTGTTTTAAAGAAATTATCAACAGCATCTTTTGTGGTTAGTGTTTCAAAAGAATTTTCACCCTCAAATGGCATAAATAAAGTACAAGTAAACGAACCATCTTCATTTGCCAATGCAATAAGCATAAACCGCCCTCTAGGCCAAATGTGTAAAGCATTCTTATCTAATTTATAAGAACCATCTTCATTAGCTGGCAGCAAAAGCTCCCTGTAACCATCTTCGATATAAGTTTGACTGTAATTAAATCTATCCAGTATTTGCATGGCATTATAACGAACAGCAGAAAAAGCACCATCAGTAGCAAAAACTAAGTCAGATTGAACTTCAGATTTTTCTTTGGTTTCAGTATTTTCCAAATAAACGATTCCATTTTCTAAATCAACATCAATGCATCTTTCATTGTAAAAAATTTCAGCATCGTTATCTTCTGCTATGTCCATCATTTTAGCATTAACACCGCCTCTGGAAACAGAATAAATTGCCTGACCTTCTTTCCCATAAGGTTGGTAGGTTAATTTACCTTCAACATCGTGCATTATCCTACCGGACATGGGGATGGCTATTTTTCGAATCTCGTCACCAACTCCTACAGTATCTAGGGCTTTCCATCCTCTGGTGGAGAGTGCAAGGTTTATGGATTTACCAGCTGATATATCTGCCTTACGGATATCAGATCGCCTTTCATAAATCTTAACTTTATAACCAGCTTTAGATAAATAAACTGCCCATAAAGAGCCAACCAGACCCGCACCTACAATTGTTGCTGTTTTCATGCTTAATTTATTATTTCTTTTGTTAGGACTTCTCCAAAATTATAGATGTCCTTAAATGAATTGTATAAAGGCACAGGTGCCATTCGAATTACGTTTGGCTCTCTCCAATCTGTTATTACACCTTCTGTCGTAAGCTTATCAAACAAATCTTTACCAAAACCGTGTGCAATTACAGAAACCTGACAGCCTCTTTCATTCCAGTTTCTAGGTGTGATTATTTCTAACGATTTGTTAGTATTAGCTAACAATGTATTTACATCATCAACTATAAATTCTAAGTAACCGGATAGTTTTTTTTGTTTTTCTATTAATGCATCCATTCCAACCTCATCAAAAATATCAATTGCAGCTTTGTGAGCTGCCATACTTAAAATTGGTGCGTTACTCATTTGCCAGGCTTCAGCAGATTTCATGGGTTGAAATCCTTTTTCCATTAGAAATCGGGTTTCTTTATCGTGTCCCCACCAACCGGCAAAACGCGGTAATTCAGTATTGTTACAATGTCGCTCATGAACAAAAACTCCGGCAACTCCGCCAGGACCAGAATTTAAATATTTATAGGAACACCAACAAGCGAAATCCACATTCCAATCGTGTAAATCTAGATGAATGTTACCAACTGCATGAGCTAAATCAAATCCACAATTAGCACCAACCTCAAGTGCTGCTTTAGTGATTGATTTCATATCAAAAACTTGACCGCTAAAATAATTTACTCCACCTATCATAACTAATGCCAATGTGTCTCCTGCTTCTTCTATAGCGGTAATAATATCCTCATGTGTTATAATAAATTCTCCATCTCTTGGAGCAACCTCAATAATAGCATCGTTATAACCTGCACATTTAGCTTGCATTTCTAATGCATATTGATCCGAAGGAAAAGCTTTAGCTTCACATAATATCTTATAACGCTCTTTTGTGGGTCGATAAAAAGAAACCAATAATAAGTTGAGGTTAACAGTAAGATTATTCATTACCACAACTTCTTTAGGTCGAGCACCTACCAATTTAGAAACAGGTTTAGCAAACATTTCATGATAAGCAAACCAAGGATTCTTGGCATGAAAATGACCTTCAACACCCCATTTTGCCCAATCTTCCAATTCTATATTAATGTAGTCTATGGTAGATTTTGGTTGTAGCCCCAAAGAGTTTCCAGTAAAATAGATGGTTTCTTTATCATCAATTATGGGAATATGAAATTTATTTCTGTATCCTGCTAATTCATCTTGCTCGTCCATTTTTTGAGCAAACTCTAAATTATTTTCGTAGGTCATTTAATCACTTTTAAAAGGATTGTAAATATACAAATCCTTTAAGAAAGTAAGCTTAAAACTTAAGTTCTAATTGTTTTGGTAACAACCTAAAAGATTGTCTGTGGTATTTTGTAGAACCATTCAATTTTATGGCTTCTCTATGTCTTTTTGTTGGATACCCTTTATTATTATTCCAATTGTAAATTGGGTATTCTTGATGGATTTTAAATAGATAATCATCACGGTAAGTTTTGGCTAGAATGGAAGCCGCAGCAATAGATAAAAATTTTGAGTCTCCTTTAATTATGCATTCATGGGGGATACCGGTGTAAGGGCTGAAACGATTTCCATCAACAAGCAGTAACTCAGGAATAGATGTAAGTTTTTCAATTGCTCGGTGCATTGCTAAAAAAGAAGCGTTAAGAATATTTATGGTATCAATTTCATTATTATCGACTATTCCAACCGCAAAAGCAATGGCTTCTTTTTCTATTTCAACTCTTAGAGATTCACGTTTCTTTTCTGAAATTTGTTTGGAATCATTTAGTGTTTTGTTTTTATAATCTTTTGGAAGAATAACTGCTGCAGCATAAACTGGTCCTGCTAAACAACCCCTTCCGGCTTCATCACAGCCAGCTTCTAGAAGGTTTTTATTTAGGTAAGGTTTTAACATTTATATTTATCTATTGTTCCAGTTATTCCAGCACCTGAATTAGACAGACCCCGAAATAAATTCGGGGATAATTAATTCTCAATTGTTTTTAAAATAGAGTTCCAAAGTAAATCTCCTGTCTTTTTCCAACTAAATTTTTGAGCTTGAATTTTGCTTTTTTCAATTAATTCAATTCTAAGACCTTCGTCAGATGCAATCTTTATCATAGCTTGAGCAATGTCAACTACAGAAAACGGATCGACTAAAATTCCAGCATTTTCAACAACTTCTGGCATTGAAGTAACATTAGATGTAATTACAGGTACTCCGCAATACATGGCTTCAACTAATGGAATTCCAAAACCTTCAAATATCGGAACATAAGTTAGTGCATAAGCAGATGCTGTGATTTTAGATAATTCTTTATCATCAACTCTACCAGTAAAAATTATATCTTTTTTATGATTTAGGTTGTTGAATGTGTTTTCAATTTCCTTTGTCCACCACATTTTCTTTCCCACCATTAATAATTTAAAATCGGAGTTTAAATTCGCTTTAAATTGATCAAAAGCCTTAAAAAGATTTATTAAGTTTTTTCGGGGGTGCAGTGTTCCAACAAATAAAAAATAAGAATTTCCAGCGCAATACTTTTTTTGAATTTGAATTTTCTCATTTTCAGAAATTGGTTTAAAATTTTCATTAGCACCATTATAGACGACATCAATTTTAGAGGCATCTATTTTATAGGTTTCAACTAAGTCATTTTTAGAAAATTCAGAAACAGTAGCTATCCGATTCGCTTTTTTAGCAAATTTTGGAAAATACTTGCAATAATAATTTCTTAATACTGGTGGTAAATGTTTTGGATGATGCTCAAAATTTAGATCATGAATTACACCTAATGTCTTGGTTCTCGTTTTTAATGGGAGCATACCATCGGTACCTACGAAAACATCTGGGCTAATACGTTTTAACAATCGATTTAGTGAATACTGATACCATATTTTATAAAGAATTGGATGTCTTGCTTGAGGGGAGATAACTTCTACCTTGATATTATTTGAAAAAATGAAATCAGGATGAGGTTTTCTATCGAAGATGAATACAAATTCAACGGAAGAATTATTAATCGCAATATGTTTGAAAGATTCAAAAGTAAATAGACCAATACCATCCATTTGATTTTTGAGTAATAGTCTAGTATTTACGGCAACTTTCAATTGGTAATTTTATAACGAAAGTAATAATATTGAATAAGATAAGTTATTTTTGTTCCAAATCAATTCTACGTGCAAAGAAAATTCATAACCAACTTAGCGTTATTACTATTTCTTAATTTTTTAATTAAGCCATTTTGGATATTTGGCATTGATAGAACGGTACAAAACACCGTTTCTGCTGAGGAATATGGAATATATTTTGCTCTATTCAATTTTTCGATGTTATTCAATATATTTCTTGATTTAGGAATAACGCTCTATAATAATAGAAACATAGCTCAGCACAAACAGTTGTTGGCTAAGTATTTTTCAGGCATAGTAGTATTTAAGTTTTTATTGGCCATTGTATATTTTTTGATAACGTTTATTGTTGGTTATGCCGTTGGTTATGATTCAAGTGAGTTTTCAATGCTTTTATTCCTTGCAATAAATCAATTTTTAATTTCTTTTGTTCAGTATTTGCGATCCAATATTGCTGGATTACAACTTTTTAGTTTAGATAGTTTTCTTTCGGTATTGGATAAAACCTTGATGATTTTATTCTGTGTTGTTCTGCTTTGGGGTAATATTTTTGATGTTGAGTTTCAATTAATGCATTTTGTTTATGCTCAAACTTTAGCATACTTAATTACATTATTAGTAGTTTTTGCAATAGTAGTAGCAAAGTCAAAACAATTTAAATTTAGGCTGAACAAATCATTCTCATTGCTCATCTTAAAGCAAACTTACCCTTATGCTTTACTGGTTTTGATTATGACATTTTATTATCGTTTAGATGCGATAATGTTAGAAAGAATGCTTCTAGATGGTCAAAAACAAGCTGCTATTTATGCTCAGGCTTATCGACTAATGGATGCTTCAAATAATTTTGGAGGATTGTTTGCAGTTTTATTGTTACCTATGTTTTCTAATATGCTTAGAAATAATAAAAAACCAGATAGCTTGGTCAAATTATCTTTTAGTTTATTGTTTATACCAACAACGATTATTGCCGTATTTTCTTTTTTCTTTTCTAATGAAATAATGGAAGTATTATATATTGCTAATACTGCAAATTCTGCTGAAGTGTTAAGCATATTAATGATTTGTTTCGTAGCCATAGGTTCTACTTATATATTTGGAACATTATTAACTGCAAACGGAAGTTTGAAGACTCTTAATCGACTGGCAATAGGAGGGGTGTTATTAAATTTTATTTTAAATTTTTTGTTAATACCTAAGTATAAAGCAGAAGGTTCCGCTTACGCCAGTTTAATAACACAATTCTTAATTATAATTATACAGATATTTATTGTGAAGAAGATATTTAAGTTTAAAACTAACTACAAATTCATTGGAATTTTAGCCTTTTATTTATTAGTCATACTAGCTCTAATTACTGGAATAAGGCACTATGTTTCGGAATTTTCAATTCAATTTATCTTATTTATTTCACTATCTGGCATTTTAGCTATAGCTATCAGAGTAGTGAGTGTAAAGAAGATGTATCAAATCTTACTTAACAAGGAACTTTAG
>JBFIEB010000033.1:0-14880 GCA_041603555.1 Vicingaceae bacterium | reverse complement strand
ATTGGCTCGATGTAAGAAATGTTATTCAAACTGATAATACGTATCGGAATGCCAAAGTAGATTGGAAGCTGACCGAAAAATTTGCTCAAAAAGAAATCAACTTTTCAAGTAAAAAACAAAACATTGTAATTACACAAGGTTTTATTGGCTCTAGCTCGGAGTTATTTACCACAACATTAGGAAGGGAAGGCTCTGATTTTACTGCTGGGATTTTAGCCTATTGCTTAAATGCAGAAAGCGTTACTATTTGGAAAGATGTTCCAGGTATGTTAAATGCTGACCCAAAGTGGTTTGATGAGACTAAAAAATTGGATAATATCTCCTATCATGAGGCTGTTGAATTGGCGTATTATGGTGCTTCTGTGATACATCCTAAAACCATAAAACCATTACACAATAAGAACATCCCTTTATATGTGAACTCCTTTTTATCACCAAAAGATGAGGGAACATTAATAAATGAAAATACAACTGATGATTCACTGGTACCATCATTTATATTTAAAATGAATCAAGTCCTCATCTCTATTTCAGCCAAAGATTACTCATTTGTAGCAGAAGATAGTTTGAGCCATATTTTTAGAGTATTCTCTGAGCATGGAGTAAGCATTAATTTAATGCAAAATTCTGCCATTAGTTTTTCTGTTTGTGTAGATTTTGATACACAAAAAACCATGAAATTGATTGATGAGTTGAGAAAACATTATAAAGTGCTGTACAATGAAAACTTAGAGTTGGTTACCATTAGACACTACGATCAACAAACCATTGATAGAGTAACCCTCAATAAAGACATTTTAGTAGAACAGAAAAGTAGACAAAACGCTCGCTTTGTGATGAAAGATGTTTCATAAACTAATCCTCACTAGATAAGAGCAAACCTAACAATTTAGTAGTTGCTAACGCATCTCCTGCAGCACGGTGTCTATCTTCTTCTGGGATATGAATTTCCAAGGCTTTGCATAATTTACCCAAACTATATGATTGTGCTTCGGGGTACATTTTCTCGCTTAATTTAATGGTACACACTTTGGGTTCATTTAAATCATGCCCTGCTTTTTTAAGCTCAGTTTTTAAAAACATGTAGTCAAAATCTACATCATGCGCCACAAAAATATTTCCTGAAACTAACTCTAGTATTTTTGGAGCAACATCCCTAAATAAAGGGGCACCTGCGACCATTTTATTGGTTATTCCAGTCAATTTAGCAACATACCAATCTATTTTAACTTCAGGATTTACTAGTGTAGAAAATTCATCAATTATGCTATTTCCATCATAAATATAGATGGCTATTTCAATAATTTTTCCCTTAATGTGATTACCACCAGTGGCTTCGATATCTACAACAGCATACACATGGTAAAAGTACTCATTTAAATAATTGCTTTTTTGTCGCCTAACGAAACTTCTGAGCCTTCTACTAAAAAAACAGCATTAGGTTTTTGTTGAGACAAGAAACTAAAATCTTTTCCGTAAACAGTTTTAAAATCTACATTGATGTTTGATTCAATAATAGAATATACATCCCATTGTTGATGCTCCACTTTAAATTCAAGCGATTTGGTTTTATTCACCAGAACATAACCCCAATAATGTTCAGCAATAAATCGTTCCAATGAATCTTCTCCAGTTCTAATTGGTTGTTTATTGGTTTTTACAGAAATACTATTCCATTTATCGTTCAACTTCCATTCATACTTAATATCAAATTGTGTTGAACTTTCCTTCCAATGATTTTTCATTGGGTATTGAACATAATTTTCTTTAAATAAATTTCTGGCAACAAATTTTACAATTGCCTTATCGATAATTTCTTTAATAAAGACAACTCCATGTCTAATTTCATCTCCTACTTTTCGTTGTACGTAAAATCGCAAATTAACCTGCTCAAAATTAATATGAAATGGGAATTTAATTCCTTTTACCTTGGTGTTCAAAAATTTAAACCCAACAACACTAATATAATATTTGCCATTAAAGCTATCCAACTCAGTTCCATAAGGTAAATAGGGTGTTAAAATTTCAGGGTTTACCTCATAATTCATCATAATCAATTTTCTCCATTCAGTATGTAGAAATGTATTTTTCATTATAAAAATTTATGTCGAAAATTTACATTTTGAGGCAAATCACAGGTCTTTTGACCAAACAATTTGTATCGAGCTCCTGCTATTATGTCATAAAAGAAATCTCTAATAAAAGCCGGAACAATTATAAAACCATAAAAAATAGATCTTAATCCTCCTAAGATTCTAAGTATTCGAAATGCTGCTGTAGATTTTGTATAATAGTTGTTGTCTTCAATCAAAACAACAGATTCTATAGCTACATCAATTCCAAATTGATTCAAATAATCTTGTCCTATTTCTGATTGCAAAGGAGTAAAACGAAATACATCTTTCTTATCTCGTTTTATCACATATTTTACCCAGAAACTGCAAAAGTTACATTCGCCATCAAAGAGTATAATATGTTTTTTATCAATCATAATAAATTCACTAATGCTTTTTCAATATTCGTAAATTTAAATTGAAAACCCGCATCTAACAACTTTTTAGGTTCAACAAATCTACTCTTCAATATCAATTCTGCCTCTGTTCTCATAACAACAGCCCCTAATTTTAATGCCCATTTTGGATTTGGTAAGCCAAAGGGAATGCCTATCGTTTTCCTAAAAGCCCTCATAAATTCTTCGTTATTAATAGTAGTTGGAGTACTACAAATTACTGGACCTTTCAAATTATCATTTTCGATTATAAATTCTATACAACGAATCAAATCTTTTATATGTATCCAAGCAAATTTTTGCTTTCCTGTTCCATGTTTTCCCCCTAATCCAATTTTTGTTAATCTTGATAAAACGGGTAGGATACCTTCCTCTGGTCCTAACACCAAAGAAATTCTTAATGCTACTTTTCTTGTGTTAGCATTTAGGTATTTAAAAAAAGTAGCTTCCCAGGCTTTTGCCACATTCATGGAAAAATCACTTCCAATTTCTCCATCTTCCTCTTGCATCACTTTATCAAAAGAAGATTTATAAATAGTAGCTGTACTGGCATTTAGCCAAATTTTAGGAGCAACTTCAACTTGATGAATAGCCTTCTCTAATATATCGGTCGCATCCACTCTTGAGTCCAAAATTTCCTTTTTATTGGCTTTTGTATACCTACAATCAACTGACTTTCCGGTTAAATTTATAAGTACATCCACTTGATTCATTCTTTTTATCCAATCGCCTACTGTTTTTCCATCCCAACATATATAGTTGATGCCATTTACCAATTCTGTTTTTCCTCTTGTAAAAACAGTAACCATGTTCCCTTGATTTTTAAAATAGGAAGAGAGGGCTTTACCAATAAAACCACTCCCTCCTGCTATTACTATCTTTTTACTCATCATTAATTATTTAGCTACTGCCGGTCTAATTGGTGGTTGTGGAGCAATAGGCTTTGGTTGTTTTGCTTTTCTTCTTCCTCTAAAAAAGAGCATTAAATTAAAGAAAAGCATTACTCCTAGATAAATACTGAAACCTCCTACTTTATAGGCTAACGTTTCAATGAGTTTTTGATAAGTTTCAAAAGGCATATACTCACTCACTCTAATTTTTAGAATAAGTAAGGCAAAACCCAAATTCATTAAATAAAAGCCTATTTCGAACAGGCGATTAGTTGCAAATGCTATCTCTTCCTTTCCGTGAAAGATATCAAGCATAAATACTTTAGCATTTTTAAACAGTGTTCTTGCCACATAAAAAGTTAGTAATAATGCTATTGGCAAATAAATACTGTAGGCGATGATAACTAGATTGTTTTCCATGATTATATATTTTAGTTAATAATTTATTTTTTACTCATTGATGTTTTTCTCCAAAGTGCTAACACTACAATATTCATATAGTGCATAAAGGCCAGTAAAAAGACTATTCCTGCAATTTTAAAACTTAATTCATTTATCATTTGATATAAATTCGTAATAGAATTCCAAGTACTAATAATCGTAATTGCGTAGCCTATATTGGTTAAATAATATCCTATCAATAAAATGTTATTAATAGCATGAGATATTTTTTCTTCTATAAAAATTGATTGAACATAATGGTATCCGTTTTTATAACATTTCCAACCCACTACAATAATGACATAAATTGTAATTAGCGTGTAGATGATATAGCTTGTTGTATTATATGTCATAATTTTTAGTTTTCATAATTTTCAATAAATATTGAAAGTTATGGTTAAAAAATATATATTATTTTATCAATTTCATAAATGTTTTTAAAAACCAATTTTCTTCTGATGCTCCAATTTTAGTTAATGCTTTATCAGCTAATTCAGCATGTGCTTTGATGTCCTTTATTTGTTTTTTAAAAGCCGCAACATCTTTTTTATTTTTTTCATCAGCATCTACGTGTTGTATCTGAGAAAGCACTTCTATCATTGGATCTAATTCTTGCCTTTGTCTTGCCTTTATTACTCTTTGTGTTACTTTCCATATATCCTTTTCGCCTCTAAAAAATTCTTTTCGCTCGCCAGATTGGTATTCTTTATAGACTAACCCCCAATCAATTAAAGTTCTAATATTCATATTTGCGTTTCCTCTAGAAATTTTTAAAGTTTCCATTACTTCTTCTGCACTCAATAACTCGTCTGAGATTAAAAATAAGGCATGGATCTGTGCCATCGTTCTATTAATTCCCCAGTTAGAACCTAGTCCTCCCCATGATTGAATAAATTTTTCTTTGGCTTCAGTTAACTTCATAGTACAAATATATATAAACTTTTTGAACTTTCAATAATATTTGAAAGTTTTTTTAAAAATCTTTCTAAAAAGAATAAAATAAAGGTGATTTTAGCCTCTAAACACCTTATATTTGTTATTCCAAAAGAATCCTATGAATCAACGTTTACGCGACAATAGAAAAACTGAAGAGATAAGAAATGCTGTAAGGGAAACTCATCTTAACGTTTCCGATTTTATATTCCCTCTTTTTATAGAAGAGGGTGATAATATCAAAAAAGAGATAGTTTCAATGCCTGGTATTTTTCGTTATTCTATTGATAGGATTAATGAAGAATTAGATGAAGTAGTTAAATTAGGAATAAAATCCATTATTTTATTCGGAATTCCTATGTATAAAGATGCAGAAGGATCCGAAAGCTGGAACGATGAGGGAGTTATTCAGAAAGGAATTAAACATATTAAAAAGTATTACCCTAATTTACAAGTTGTTGCCGATTTATGTTTTTGTGAATATACCGACCATGGACATTGCGGAATTTTAAAAGACAATGATGTAGATAATGATTTAACACTCATTAATATTAGAAAACAAGCTTTAGCACAGGCAAAATCCGGAGTAGATGTAATTGCTCCTTCGGGAATGATGGATTTTGCGGTAAGAGAAATCAGAAATGAGTTAGATAAAAATGGGTTTAATCAAATTCCTATTATGGGATATTCAGTAAAATACGCTTCAGCTTATTATGGTCCATTTAGAGATGCTGCAGATTCTGCTCCAAGTTTTGGTGATAGAAGAACATATCAAATGGATCCTGCAAATAGAAAAGAAGCCATTCAAGAGGCTCAAGCTGATGTAGATGAAGGTGCAGCTATTTTAATGGTGAAGCCTGCCTTATCCTATTTGGATATTATAAGAGATTTAAAAAATAATTTTGATTTACCAATTGCAGCTTATAATGTTAGTGGAGAATATGCAATGGTAAAAGCAGCAGGTCAAAATGGCTGGATAGATGAAGAAAAAATTATGATGGAAAAATTACTCTCCATTAAAAGGGCTGGTGCAGATATTATTATTACTTATTTTGCAAAAGCAGCAGCAAAAATTTTGAATGAAAATGAATAATACAAAATCACAGAAATTATATAACCAAGGTCAAAAACATTTAGTTGGAGCTGTGAATTCTCCTGTTCGTGCATTCAATTCAGTAGGCGGAAATCCATTATTTATGGAAAAGGCCCATGGAAGTAAAATTTATGATGTTGATGGAAACGAATACATAGATTTAGTGCTTTCTTATGGTCCTATGATATTAGGTCATGGAAATAAAAGAGTCATTGAGGTAGTTCAAAAACAAGTTGATTCCGGTTTTACTTTTGGAGCAAGTACAGAGAATGAAATTAAATTAGCCGAAATGGTTTGCGGTGCTTTTCCTGAAATGGATAAAGTTAGATTCGTTAATTCTGGTACCGAAGCTATTTTAAGTGCTATTCGTTTAGCAAGGGCTTTTACAGGTAAAAATCACATTGTAAAATTTGCAGGTTGTTATCATGGACATTCTGATGCTTTATTAGTTGCTGCTGGATCAGGGTTGGCAACTTTGAGTATTCCTGGGAGTGCTGGAGTACCAAATGATGCTGTTAAAAACACTTTAATTGCTGAATACAACAATATCGATTCTATAAAAAAACACATGATAGAATGTGATGATATTGCGGCAGTTTTTATAGAACCAATTGCCGGTAATATGGGGGTCGTATTGCCAACTGATGCTTTTATAAAAGAATTAAGGAAAATTACGAAAGAAAGTGGAATTCTTTTGGTAGTTGATGAAGTAATGACTGGCTTTCGTTCAAAATTTGGCGGAGCACAAGAGTTATTGGGAATAGAGGCTGATATTACCTGTTTAGGTAAAGTAATTGGCGGTGGTTTTCCTGTTGGAGCTTATGGTGCTCGAAACGAGATAATGGAAATGGTTTCTCCTCTAGGTCCAATGTATCAGGCAGGAACTTTATCAGGTAATCCTGTTGCTATGGCAGCTGGAATATCAACCCTATCGGAGTTAAAGTCACAAAATCCATATGATAAATTAACCAGACAAGCTGCAACAATTGAAAAAGCATTATTAGCTGCTGCTGAAGAAAATGGAATAGCTTTAACGGTAAATCGTTTTGGATCTATGATTAATCCTTTTTTTACTTCTAAAACGGTAACCAATTTTGAAGAAGCGCAAGAATGTGATACTGAAAGGTTCACTAAATTCTTTTGGGGGTTAATTGAAAATGGAGTGTACATTCCGCCATCTCAATTTGAAGCCTGGTTTTTATGTTCAGTATTGAGTGATGATGATATAAATAAACTAGTAATAGCAATAAATAAAGCGATGGCATTAGCTAAATAAAATTGCTCACTGAGCGAAGTCGAAGTGAAGAAATTTTAAATCAACTTCTCTCCTTCGACTCCGCTCAGGATTCAGTTAATCTAAAAAAAATATGACACCATTTAACGATAGTTTTTTAAGAGCTTGTAGGAGAGAAGCAACAGAATATACACCACTTTGGTTAGCTCGTCAGGCTGGACGCTACCAGAAAGAGTATATGAAGATTAAGGAAAAGTATAGTATCATTGATATTAGTACCATTCCCGAAGTAAGTGCTGAAGTAACATTATTACCCATTAATCAATTTGAACTGGATGCTGCTATTATCTTTTCTGATATTCTAATTCCTTTAGTACCGATGGGAATTAGCTTTGAGTACAAAAAAGGCTATGGTCCATTAATTCATAATCCCGTTAGAACTGTGGCCGATGTAGAAAAACTAAAAGTGGTTGATCCAGCATTAGAAATGGCATACACCGGAAAAGCATTAACTATTCTGAAAGGGGAGTTAAATGTTCCCTGTATTGGTTTTGTTGGCGCTCCTTTTACCTTGGCTAGTTATATGATTGAAGGTGGACCTTCGAAGAATTACGAAACCATGAAGGCCTTCATGTACAATGAAACAAAAGCTTGGCATTTACTAATGGATAAATTAGGAACAGTAATGGCCAACTACCTCAACTTTCAAATTGAAAGTGGTGCTATGGCTGTCCAAATTTTTGACAGCTGGGTAGGTGCTTTAGATATTGATGATTACAACGAATACGTTTATCCTCATGTAGAAAAGATGATTCAAATTGTAAAAAGTAAAAATCCAACTATTCCTTTAATATCTATGGGGGTCAATTCAGCTCATTTAATACCTAGCCTAAGAAAAGCCAATCCTGATGTTATTGCTATCGACTGGAAAACTGATTTAGCAAAAACATGGGGAAAACTGAACTATGAAGTTGCAGTACAAGGTAATTTAGACCCAACAGCTCTGTTTGCAAGCTGGGATATTATTGAAACTAAAACCAAAAAACTGCTAGATTCTGTAAAAGGAATTGACGGACACATTTTTAACCTTGGACATGGTATTTTACCAGGAACACCCGTTGAAAATGTAAAACAACTCTGCAAATTTGTGCACGAATATACAAGAATCTGAAAATTTGGCTCGTTATTTGAACGTCCTCTAAAAATATTTTAATATATTCGCACTCAATTATTTAACTAATAACAAATGTACCCTAAAAAGCTAATTTTCTTTCTTGCAATTGCTTTAATTTCGCTTTCTTTTAAAGGCGAAAAAAAGGCTTTCGTTGTATTTAATGATATAGGAGGAAAAGAAAGTTATGATAAAATTTTAAAGAAAGCAGAGAAAGCGGATATTATTCTTTTTGGGGAGCTTCATAACAACCCCATTAATCATTGGCTACAACTAGAATTAACGAAAGATATTTTTGAGCAAATAAATGAAAATATTGTTTTAGGCGCTGAAATGTATGAAGCAGATGATCAATTAATCATTAACGAATATTTGGGTGGTCATTACGATTACAAGACATTGGAGAAAGAAGCCAAATTGTGGCCAAATGATAAAACAGATTATGCCCCATTGCTAAATTTTGCGATGAGCAATCAGCTTACTTTTGTGGCTACTAATGTTCCAAGAAGATATGCTAATATGATTTATAAAAGTGGTTTTAAGGCCTTTAATCATTTATCTGATGAGGCAAAGCACTACATGGCACCATTACCTATAAAATATGATCCACACTTACCTGGGTATGTAAAAATGAAAAAAATGGCTGGTGGACATGGAGGAGAAAATTTACCAAGAGCTCAAGCACTAAAAGATGCCACTATGGCCCATTTTATTTTAAAAAATTATAGAGATGGAAGCACATTTATTCACTATAATGGGGCATATCACTCTAATAATTTTGAAGGAATAATGCACTATCTAAAACAGGCAAACCCTGATTTAAAAATTCTTACCATTAATTGTGCTGAACAAAAACAATTAGAAAAATTAGAAGAAGAAAATCAAAGTACAGCACATTTTATTATTGTAACCCCAGAGTCGATGACCAAGACACATTAAAAAAATTGGCAACAATTAATATACTACTTTAATTATCACAAAATCTGGGAGTTCAACCACTTCATCTTTATCAACCACTTCCGCATCTTCATATATAGCTTCAACTTTAGGAACTGATAATGAGCTGCTATCTGCTGAATAGGTATATATAGTATAATTCCCTTTACGTAAATGCTTAAATTCAAAAGTTCCATCTGGACCTGTTTTTACCCTGTCGTCATAATTTATATTGTCCCCATAAATAATATACACATCCTCCTCTGGAATATAATAGGAGTTTCCTACTTGAGAAAAAGATTCATTATAAGGGTAAGCTAAAACTTTTCCTTTTATTGAAGCTCGACCACCTTTACCTTCTTCTTTTTTACAAGAAAAAATTGTTACACTTATTAATAGCAATGCAATGAATATGTTCTTTTTCTTCATCATAAATTTTAAAATATTGAAAACTTAGTTGTATTGGTAAACTCTTTTGATTTAAATTCTATAAAATATGTGCCCGCAGCTAAATTATGTTGTTGTTTAGAAAATTGCAATGTAAATTTTCCTTCCTGATGAAAAGAAGAATTCGGAACCAAAACCGTTACTAATTTACCATCTACAGATAGAATTTTAATAGATAGCTGCTGTATGCTTGGCACATCATAGTTTATATAAACCATATTATTAGCAGGATTTGGGTAAACAATAACATTAAATTCCAATGAGCTAAAGTTTGCAGTAAATTGATCATTTGTAACAATATTGGATGTGAGGGAATTATCATTTTTATTAGACAAATTTGTAAAATTAGACTCCCAATGATTAAAGATATAACCAGGGTTCGGGATAGCCGTAATTGTTACTGGGACTCCATCAAAGTAAACTCCAGTCCAAGGCAAATTTTCTGGAATTATGGTATTAATTTTAATCACTCCAGACCCTTCAGGTTGGACTTTTAAAGTAATATCTACTTGTTTGACTAAGTTAAAATTTGCTTCAATATGGCCTCTTACAAAATCAGGACGCTGCTGCATAAATATCAACATACTATCAATTTGTAATTTCCACGTTGGTACATCAACGGAACGGGCAATTGGAAGTCCAAAAATTGAAAAAGGACCAGCCCACCTATTAAAATGTCTAGCCATTTCTGGTTCTAAATCATCAGCCAATGCATTAGCAATTTGATCAACCCTATTGGGTAGAAATACAGTATTGATTAAATCAGCGTATCTATTAATAAAGTAGTTTTTGAACTTAGTGTTTGTGAGTAATTTTTGCAAAATAATAACATGAGATATTGTAGGTGCTGGGGCCTGAATCAATGATCCCATATAATCAAACCCGGCATTAGTTATGGATCCAAAAAGACCTGTTCCTAAATCAAGATCCCACATAACATAACGCCATTTGCCAATTGGATTATTAGTTCTCCAAAATTTAATATTGTTTACTGACGTTTCTGACAGCCAGTCTACATCTCCGTAATACATTTCTGTAATATGATAATCCACATAATTAACAATGTCAATACTATCATTAGCTATCCTATCATAAATTGAATCTTGGCCTAAATCATTACTCTGAATATAGTTGCCCAGACTTAAAAACCCTTTATTTGAACCTTCTATTATGGTTCCATCAAACCTCAAATAATCGATTGAGCCTTCTTTTAATTCACTATGATTTTCGTATAAATAGTCAGCACTCTGTCTTTCTCGCATTCCATAAACCCCCCAATAGGCACCATTTAGAAATAATACACATGGCTCATAAGCCATATAATCTAATTTTAATCCTGTTACAACACGCTGCATAAAGGCATCTCGAAAATGTGTAGTATTATAATCTATACCCCCATTTCTAATATTGAAATTTTTAAACCTATGCAAATTTGGCTTTTCTGGAAAGAGGTCATAATTAATCCATCTTTCAGCATAATCGTCTTTTGCAAGCACCCTAAAACTTTTTTGAGGAAAAGACTTTGAAAAATTACCATGAATTTTTAAACCAATATCCAACTCGAATCCAAGCTTTTTATTTCGGTCAAAATATTCGATATGTGCAGGTTTTTCCCAATCCATCCAAAAATTTGCTTGCTGAAATGGATAGGCATTAACAGTATCTATTTGATTTGGGCCAAACATGTATATCCCTTCCCAGTGGCTAAATAAGTTTTTTGGTTCAGTAGTAATTGAAATTACTGGCAACACTACATTCTCATCAATAAAATAAGTAGCTGTCGTAATTTTACTAGGTAATAAATTTGGATCAGTTGGGAAAAATTTTGCTTTTAAAATAGTGTTGGCATTTACGATTAAATTATTAGTGTACAAATTAGAACTCAGAGTTGGATCATTACCATCCAAAGTATAATATACATTTCCAGGTTGAGAACTTAAAATTGAAGTATTTTGCAAACCATTATAAAATCCTGATTTTAAAGAAAAAGTAGGACTATTACCATAACCACTAAAACAAGTAGAAATACTATTTGTTGTATCTGGCGTAGGCACACCAAATAAACACCACTGAGATCCACCATCAATAGTTCTACCTCTAGAGTTATTAACATATGCTTCAGTCATGATTACTTCATCTAGTTCGATTCCATTATTATCAATTAACTTAATTCTAAATGGAGAAGTATCAATATTAAAGTTAGTGTGCAAATTCGTGTTTGCTGGAATTGGGAAAAAGGTAACTGATGTATCTTTCACTCCCAATAATAAATATGGTCTAATGCTCATATCATTATCGGATTGAGCAGGATTTACTGTGTGCACTTGAATGGAAAAAGTGTTTAAACCATTTACTTTAGCAGCGTTTAAAACTTCTGTGTCAATAAAATAAAATTCTAAATTGGGGTTAGTTTCATGTTCAGCATAAGCGTATTCATTATAATTTGGGGGAATTCCGTCAACGCCTACATTATTTCTAAAAAGTTCTACTCCATTTAAATAGGCTACAAATCCATCATCATAAGAAACCGCTATTAATGCAGAAGCAATATTTGATGTATCTACCAGTGTAAAACTTGTTCTTAAAAAACACGAAATACTATTAGTATCAATAAGTGTTGAATCATCTCCATCTCCATATCCAATACTTGACTGACCTAAATTCCATCCAATAGCTGGGAAAGAAGGTAAATTCCAGTTAACTGGTGGTTGAGAGGTTCCTTCAAAGTACTGCCACAAAAGTTCAGGGTAAACAGGTGCTTCCCAATGATCAAAAACTAATTTTCTATCTTTTTTAGAGGCAAAAACCGTTAAATGTTTCCCTGCTCCAATATAAATTTCTGGAAAAGTCCATTCAATTGGTTTTCCTTCAAAGCGTTGAAATTTATAGTTTAATAAATTAACAGCATTGTTTCCCTTATTATAAAGTTCTATCCAATCAGGGTATTCACCATCTTCATCAGCATAACCTGTATTTTGAGCAGTAGAAATTTCGTTAATAACAACTTGTCCGAACAACGTTGTGCAGAAAAAAAGAAATATGGAAACAAGAAGATTTCGCATGGACTAGTATCTGATAATCACTAAAATTAATGAATTATTTTTAGAAAATTTAAGCACAAAAAAAAAAGCAGCTGAGAAAACTCAGCTGCTTTTGTTTAAATTCAATAGAGTTATTAGTCTACAAATAACTTAGAAGAATATTCAAAGTTATCAGCAGCTAATTTTACAAAATAAATTCCACTGTTAAGACTAGAAATATCAAATTTACTAGTTGTTCCGTTAGTAGTAATGTTCTCTGTCATAACAACTGCACCTAAAGTGTTATAAATTGTCATTGTAGTAGCTGTTCCATTCATAGAAGGTAAGCTAATGTTCAATTCATCAGAAGCAGGGTTAGGGAAAATAGATACGTTAGTACTATTTAATGTTTCAGTTACACCAGTAGGTAAACAATAGATAACATTTCCGTTAAAGTTTCTTGGAGAAAAAGTAACAGCGAAATATCCACCACCATTACCTTCCTTAAGGTCAAGGTTAGCATCAACTGCCCATGTAGCACCAACTGCAGTACCATTAGTATAGTTACATGTAGAACCAGTAGCTGTTGCAGTTACATAAAACCCATGAGTACTTCCAGCAGTCATTGGATAAGCAATATCAACAGGTACTTCTTCAGCAAAACCAACACCAACACCATTGATGTTACCAGTACCAACTAAAGTCCATCCAGCTGAAGATGATTCAAAACCTACGAATGAACCAGATCTTACATAAATTTCAATAGTAGCAGGAAGGTCGAAACTAACTGAAAATGTTTCAATTGTTACTGTACTAGTAGCATTAACGTTAGTAATGTCAAACATGTTACCATCAAAGTTATTTCCACCAGTTAAAGATGTAGCTAAAATGTTTGTACAAACAGCTTGGGTACTTTGAGCACCACCATTTGTAACATCTCCAGGTTGTGTTTGTTTTAAAGTTACTGTGTTTTGATCAGAATCTGCAGTACCTAGTTGAAAATCTGTTTGAGCAAAACTAACAGAGCTAGTAACAGCTACAACAGTTAAAGCAATAAATACATTGTAAATTTTTTTCATATCATTTTGTTTTTTGGTTAATATTCCAGCAAAAGTACAATAAATATAATTAAATAAAAATTATTTTGGTGGTTATTAAGAATTTAACAAATCTAAGTCTAACTGTGTGTTTTCCCACGTATTCATTGCTGTTTCCAACTCTTTCTTGATGATTTCATATTCTTCCATTAGCTCTTGTGAATAAGATGCTGGATCAAGCAATTTTTGGTTTATTTCCTCAATTTTAGTTTCTAAGTCTTCAACCAATTTTTCTAATTTTTTAATTTGATTTTGAGTTTTTCGTATATCTCTATCTTTTTGTTTCCGTTCTTCATAGCTCAATTTATTATCTGAAGACACTTTTTCTTTCCGTTCTACAACTTTTTCTTTGTACTCAAACTCTTTTATAGTATTGGCTTTTTTAGTTTGTAAAAATTCATAAACTCCTCCTAAAAATTGTTTCACGTTCCCGCCACTAAACTCATACATTTCTGTAACTAATCCGTCTAAAAAATCCCTGTCATGAGAAATAACAATCAAAGTTCCATCATAATTCATAAGAGCCTGTTTTAACACATCTTTCGATTTTATATCCAAATGGTTAGTAGGCTCATCTAGAACCAATAAATTTACTGGTTCTAGCAATAATTTACATAGAGCAACTCTGGCTCTTTCTCCACCTGATAGAACTTTAATTTTTTTAGAAATTTCTTCTTCGCCAAACATAAAAGAACCCAATAAACTTCTTACTTGTTTTCGAATTTCACCATGAGCAGCTTCATCTATTGTCTCAAAAACGGTTTTATTTTTATCTAATTCTTCTGCTTGATTTTGAGCAAAATAAGCCATTTCAACATTATGCCCTATCTTTAATTCTCCCTGATGTTCTAATTCGCCAACAATAATTCTACTCATAGTAGTTTTCCCTTCACCGTTTTTACCTACTAGAGCTATTTTTTTACCTCTTTCAATAAAAAAGTTGACCCCATTAAACACTTGATTATCCCCAAAAGCTTTCCCAACTTCATATGCTTCTACTGCTACCTTACCTGATCGAGGCGAAGGCTGAAAAGAAAATCGCATTGAAGCATTATCTTCTTCATCAATTTCAATTCTATCCAATTTTTCAAGCTGCTTTATTCTACTTT
>JBFIEB010000032.1:0-15033 GCA_041603555.1 Vicingaceae bacterium | reverse complement strand
AGAGATTAAGGTCGGAAATAGGATTATTGACCCTAAAAAAATGGATGATGTGAAAGTAGAAGCGGGGACTGGTTATTTTAAAACTTCATGGAATAAGACTGAGATTAAACCAAATATGGGAAATGTAACTGTATCTAAAAAAGATGATGGGGTAGCTTGGGGAGCAATGTACTGGCAGTATTTTGAACAATTGGATAAAATTACCCCTTCTGCAACTCCATTAAAATTGGTAAAAAAGTTATTCTTGGAACATAGCTCAGCTTCTGGACCAATTATTATACCTATAATAAAAGGGACAAAATTAAAGCCAGGAGACAAAATTAAAGTGAGAATCGAATTGAGAGTAGATAGAGATATGGAATATGTGCATATGAAAGATATGAGAGCTTCAGGATTAGAGCCAATTAATGTGTTTTCTGGATACCGTTATCAAGATGGATTAGGTTATTATGAAAGCACAAAAGATGCTTCCACCAATTTCTTTTTCGATTATTTAAGAAAAGGAACCTACGTTTTTGAATACTCATTGAGAGTAAATATGAGTGGAGATTTTTCCAATGGCATAACAAGTATTCAGTGCATGTACGCACCAGAATTTACTTCGCACTCTGAAGGGGTTCGTGTAAAAATTGGATCAAAAAAGTAATTCAAATTAATATAGAATTATTTTTTTGATTTTTTTAAATTATATTTGCTTTTAAATCTATTTTAACATGAAAAAATTGACATATTTATTCGCGATAATTATGGCTTTATCTATCACTGCTTGTGGTGGTGGTGAAACTGTTGATGATACTGTTGAAACAGTAGAATTAAAAGGATTCGAAGAATTGGATCTATCTGAATGGGGATTTGATTTAGTTGTTATGGTTCCTGAAGCTGGTACTCATGGCGATCCAGAAGTTGTCTTAACAGAAAGAGGAGCTTTAGAAATTGTTGTAGGGTTAGATTTTGGTTTAGAAATTATGTATGGTGAAGCAGATATTGAATTATTAAAGATGGATTTAAAAGACGATTTAGTTTTTACTTCCGAAATTGTTAAAGAAGAGGAAAACGCCATAATATATTCCCAGGACATTCCTGATTCCGGAGTTAAAACTCAAAACCATTTTTTATATAAAGCGGTAGTAGGTGTAGATACTTATGAAGTGAGAGATATATTAGATGGAGAGTATGGTGAAGGAATGATTGAAAAGATGTTAAGTTCTGCAAAAACTATAAAATCTTCAAAAGTAGAAGTAGCAGCATAATCATTTAAATAATACTTATGAACCCTATTCTAAAAAAGGATGGGGTTTTATTTTATAATGAATTTTAAAATAAAACATATAAGTCTTACAATCCTTTTATTAGGGATGTTATCTTGTGGTGATAAGGAGAAATTACCAAAGGGTATCTTAACTGAGGGTGAGATGGTTCAAGTAATTTCCGAAATTGAGCTCACACAGGCCCTTATTAAGTTAAAATTTTCTATTCCTGATACTTCTACTGTTGATAGTATGCCTATAAATAGGCAACAATTTTTTAACGAGGTGTTTGATCAATTCGGTATTTCTGAAGAACAATTCAATAAGAGTTTAGCACATTACTGTGAGCGACCTAAAGTATTAGAAGGTCTATATACACAAGTGATAAACGAACTAACTATTAAACAATCTGACTATCAGTAATATTGGGATATTTTTTTTACGATTTCTAAGTAAAAAAACCTAGCTGAAATAAGCAACCTTTTTTCGTATTTCTACGTCTTCTTGAAGGTTATATATAACAATTGCTTTGTCAATCTTTTAACTGACAAAAGTCATTGTTTTTTAGCAACGTTTATTAATACCTTTAGTGCAATAAATAAACTAAGATTATTTTAACTAACCATTATTGCGGTTTTTTAAAAGATTGTTAAAAAATAAAAATAATAGATTATTTAAAATACATATCTATCTTTGTGATTCTAAATAATTTAGACATTAAATTTTGGTACTTAAAACATAAAGAAATGAATAAATTTTTACAAAAAATATCGGTAGCAGCCCTTGTATTAATTGGGGTTTCTACAAGTGCTCAAAACGTAGGTGTGAATGCTACTGGTGTAGCACCAGCACTAGATGCAGGATTAGACATTAATTTTACAAATAAAGGGCTATTGATACCAAGGGTAAGTATTCCAAACTTAACCCTTATAGGACCTATAACACCAGGCGCAGGAACAGTAAGTCTATTAGTATGGAATACTAATGTTGCTACTGGCGTAGGATTTCATTATTGGGATGGATTTGATTGGATTCCGTTGGGTGAGGCTGGAGGAGATTGGAAAATTCTTGGTAATGCGAATACTGTTGCAGGCACCAATTTTTTAGGAACCACAAATGCTCAAGCTTTGGATTTTAGAACCAATAATACAATTCGTTTAAGGATAGGAAACGCTTATCAAGTATACGCAATGAATAATGGTACAGCTAATGCGCCTTTTTATTCTAATGTGAATGATATAAATACAGGAATGTATTTCGCTGGCTTGGATAATTTAGCATTTTCTTCAGCAGGACTTGAAAGGCTCAGAATGACTGCAACTTCAGCTGTATTCAATGAATTATCTTATAATTATGACTTTAGGGTTGAAAGTAATCTTCAAAATGATATGTTTTTTATCGATGGAGGTACCAATAGAATTGGAATTAATGCAGGATTAGCACCTGGAAATGTTATAGAATTTAATTCTACTGGTGAAAATATTTGGTTAACCTATTGGGAAAATACTTCTGGTGCGAACGGTGCTCTTTCACAGTGGTATCATACTAACGCAGCGCTGGGAACTAGGGTAGCTATGGGTATAACCAATTATAGTGGATCAGCATTAATAGCTTCTGCAGTTATAGGTCTTAGTATCAATACTACCACAACAGGATCGGGTGGTTATGGTGTAACAGGTAGTGCAAACAATGAAAGTGGTAGAGGAGTTAATGGTACACTATTCTTTTCTGGTCCTTATTCTGGATGGGCTGGTTATTTTTCAGCAGATGTATTTTGTGCAGGAACATATTTTGGATCTGACAGAAGATTAAAAAGAGATATCCAACCAATAGAAGGTGCGCTTAGCTTAATAAATCAAATTAACCCAGTCTCTTATTATTATGATACAGATAAATATCCTGGAATTGGGTTTGATGAAAATAGATTGTCCTATGGGTTTATTGCGCAAGATTTAGAACAAATTGTTCCAGAGATGGTAAAAGATAAATTAATTTCACTTAATTCAAATACTGAAAAGACAGCAGGAATGAGTGAAGAACTTCAGGAAGAAACATTTAAAGTAGTGAATTACACATTAATGATTCCTATTACTGTTGAAGCAATTAAAGAACAACAGATAATGATTGAAGCTCAAAACAAAAAAATTGAGGAGTTAGAAAGAATGATTAAAGATTTACAGGAAAATAAATAATATTTATTTTACTTAGATAATGAAAAAGATTTTAGTTGTCATATTATTAAGTTTGGTTACTAGTTTGGGTTATTCACAAGCTAGATTGGTCATTAATAATAACGGTTATATTGTTATAGACAATAGTGCTTTTGTTGTCCTAGCTAATTCAAATGCCAATGCAATTACAACTATACCTGCTGGTAATGGAAATATTGTTTCAGAAGATGAGTTTGATGTAATACAATGGGAGATAGGAACTACTTTGGGAACTTATGTGATTCCTTGGACTACCACGCCTGTAGTACAAGGAGGTAATGGAACTAAAATCCCATTATCCATTAATAAAACAACAGCAGGAACAGGAGCAACTGCAGAATTTATACTATCAACGTATGAAACCGCCACAGATATGAATACTCCATGGCCTTCTTTAGTAACTAATATGAATTTACCCTCTACTTTGGATGGGTCATTGTGGGTTGTAGATAGATTTTGGCACATAGATGCGCTATCATACGCAGCAAAACCAGATATTACCTTAATCATTAATTATGATCCTGCAGCTAATGAGCTGGGTGTTACTAATACACTAGTAGAAACAAACTTATTGGCACAACGATTTAATACTGGATTAGCGCATTGGGAAACTTATAAATTATTTGGTGTAAATGATGCAGGTAATGATAGGGTTACTGGAATAGTAGTTCCTTCAGCGGATTTCTTTGAAAATTGGATATTGGTAGATCAAACCAATCCATTACCAGTAGAGCTTTCTAGTTTTGAAGCAAATTGTGAGAAAGGAGAGGTAACTATAAAATGGGAGACACAATCAGAAATAAATAATGACTACTTTATAGTAGAAAAAAGTTATAATGCAGTTGATTTCTTTGAATTAACGCAAGTTCAAGGAGCAGGAAATAGTAATGTAATCAATTACTACTCGGTAATAGATTTAAACCCATCAGGAGGGACAAATTATTACAGATTAAAACAAGTTGATTTTAATGGGACAGAAACTTACCACCAAATTACATCAACTAATTGTAATACGACTGGTTTTACGGTTGACCATATAGCTTTATATAATAATACTTTAAGTTTTAATATTACTACTGGAGTAGATGAAGATGTTGTAGTTTATTTTTATGATTATAGAGGGAGATTGGTTTCCAATAAAACGGAATATTTATCTTCAGGAACCAATGCAATCAAACTAAGTAATTTAGAGATTAGTACTGGCATTTATATGCTATCAATTATTGGTGAGTACAACACTTATTCTACTAAATTGATGAATCAGAGAGATTAATCTTTACTAAATTTTACTTTAATTTTTAATGACCAGCTCCAAAGCAGTAGAATTGTAGCTATTGCTGCAGAAAGGCGCCCTAATAAATCTCCATTAGTTGTGTAAAATGTCATTTCATCATTATTATTAATACTGCCACTAATTACAGCTGGTTCCCACCACTTAGTTTGGTTGATAATATCACCTCGTTGGTTAATGAAGCAAGATATACCAGTATTTGCACTTCTAGCTATACTTCTTCTGGTTTCAATTGCCCTTAGCCGAGCATACGCTAAATGTTGTTTATATCCAGGGGTGTCTTCCCACCAACCGTCATTAGTAATAATAAAAATAAAATTAGCTCCTTTTTTAATATAGCTAGCAACATAATCCCCATAGATAGATTCGTAACATATTACTGGAGCAATATTTAAGTCTTTACCAACTAAATTATGTGCTTCTTTTTCAATACCAACACTTCCAAAAGTTCCTCCTAAATTGATAGCAAATTTTTCGAATGGAGCAAATAATTGAGGGTAAGGAAGTTTTTCTACACCAAGCACCAATTTAGATTTATGATAGGTTTGGATAGTGGTAGAGGAATCAATCAATAGGGCTGTGTTGAACGCATCATACCAAATTTTAGTTTGAGGATTTTGTCGCGCAGTTGCCGTTGGGCGATCACCTCCTTCATCATAATAAATGTAGGTAGATGATCCTATAATAAAATTGACAAAAGGGTATTCGTGAATAAACTTTCTAATTTCTTTTATACCATAATTATATTCAAATTCATTTTCCACACTACTTCTTGGGATAGAAGTTTCTGGAGCAACAACATATTTGGTGTTTGGTGTAATTTTTTTTCTGGCGAGAGATAGAATTCTTTCCATTTGTTCTGATTCAGACATTCCACCAAATTTTTCAGTATAAGGATCAATGTTAGGTTGGATAATTACTATTTCATTTGGATTCTCTTTTTCTTCATAATTATTATAAGTAATTAAAGAATAGGTAATAGGGATAATTAAAATAATACCAATTAATCCTAAGGTTTTAAAACTATTTTTAATAGACTCTCCTAAAACAACGGTTTTCCTAAAAACGTTAAAAAGTAAAATATTTATAAGGAGGATCCATAATGTTCCACCCATAACACCAGTATAATCGTACCATTGAATAATTTTAGTATAATTAGCAAATGCATTTCCAAACGTATTCCAAGGGTGCGAAAACTCCCAATTGTAATGCAACCATTCGAAACCAATCCATAACGTGACTAAAGCAAAATAGCCTTTTTTATTCCCTAATCTTTTTTTAATATTATGAAACCATAAAAATGTAACAGCCATAAATAACGAATAAAGTACTTCGGCCATTACCATTCCAGCTGAAGAAGCATACCAAATCCACCAGGTGGTATAAGTATTAAAAACTATAAATGCTAAGTAGGCGTAAAAAAATAGATGTCTAGATTTAAATTTATCGCTATTTTTTGAGATGGTATATTCCACATGAAGTAGCGGAATTAGAGCAATAAAGAATAAAGGAGCTAAATTTCCAGAGGCAGGCCAAGAAATACCCATCAATAAACCACTAAGGACTGATAATCCAGCCAATTTTAATTTTTGCATAAAACAAAGATAGATTAAAATTTAGATTGATTTTCTTCGTTGCTGCTCACTCAAGATTAATGAAAGCTCTCTTCCAGTCTGTCCTGCTATAGGAGAATTTTCTTCTGCGCGTCTAATTAAATAAGGAGTTACATCTTTTATAGGGCCGTATGGAACATATTTAGCAACATTATAACCTTCCTTTCCTAAGTTATTACTAATATGATCACTCATACCTAAGAGCTGAGCAAAGTAAATACGATTATCATTAATGTCAATCTTGTATTTTTCTATTAAATCTACGAGTAGTAAATTACTTTTTTCATTGTGAGATGCACAGCATAGTGATATTCTATTAATATTTTCAACACAAAATTTTACGGCAAGATTAAAATCCATGTCCGTATTTTCTTGAGTTTTGTGCATAGGATCCTTATATCCCATTTTCTCTGCTCTATCTCTTTCTTGTTCTATGTAAGCTCCTCTTACCAATTTCATCCCAACATAAAAATCTTCATTTTCAGCAATGGTTTTCAATTCTTTTAAATAAGCAATTCTATCCCAACGATACATCTGGGCTGTGTTATAAACAATAGTTCTTTCTTTGTTATATTTTCGCATCATGTCTAATGCTATTTTATCAACAGGGTTTTGTATCCAAGTTTCTTCTGCATCAATAAAAATCGGCACCCTCATTTCAAAACCTGCAGCACACATAGTATCTATTCTTTTTTTAAATCTCTCAAATTCAACTTCTTCCTCATGAGTTAGTGGCTGCTTATCGTTTACTTTCTGCAATAAGAAAAATCTTCCAAAACCAGTTGGTTTAAATACAGAAAAAGGGATGTTAGTATTAGACCTAGCTTTTTTTATAGTAGCTAATGTTTCTTGAACATTTGAATCAAAAATTTCATCTTCTTCTTTACCTTCAACAGAATAATCCAAAATGGTTTTCACATTTTTAGCACTCAAATATTTTACTACTGTTTCACATTCGGTTATGTTTTCACCACCACAAAATTGTTTAAATATGGTTGCCTTTATTATTGGAACAGGGAACCATAAGGGCATAAATATTTTCAGGAGAGTCGGACTAATTTTTATTAACCAATTCCATCCCATTATCCTAAATAGCCAATAACTTCTATTTAAATCGTTATTGCTTTTTCCAAAAAAAGCTATTTCGGTATTGTTAAAATCCATCTTAAATAATTATTGAATGAAATTTCTCCAACGAAAATAGTTCAAAATTTGATTTTCTTCACCCTTAAATAAGCTATTTTTACAAAAAATAGTAGAAAAAAATAAATGTCTATTAACAACATTATAAATATTAAAACAAATAACTCAGAAATTTTTATTGGTAATGAGGTGTTTAGTGTTCTAAAAGAATACCTAAGATCCTACCAAGATAGCAAAATATTTATATTGGTTGATGACAATACATTGAAGCATTGTGTTAGTGAATTCATAACTCAAAATGAGCAGTTGCGTAATGCAGAGATTTTAGAGATTAATAGTGGAGAGGAAAATAAAACAATTGATGCTTGTATTCAAATATGGAAAACTTTAGGTGATTACAAAGCAAACAGAAATTCATTGTTGATTAATTTAGGCGGTGGCGTTATTACAGATATGGGCGGATTTATTGCCTCAACTTATAAAAGAGGAATAGATTTTATTAATGTTCCTACTACTTTATTAGCTCAGGTAGACGCTTCGGTTGGCGGTAAAACCGGAGTTGATTTTCAAGATTTAAAAAATTTGATTGGAGTTTTTAATGAAGCAAAAGGGGTGTTTATTTACCCCAATTTTTTAAAGACATTGGATAAAAGGCAAATGCTTTCGGGCTATGCTGAAGCATTAAAACATGCTTTGATAATGGATAAGGCATATTGGAAAATACTTGAAGAAGGAATGTTATCTGATGTTAGAAACTGGGAATCTCTTATTTCTACTTCTGTTAAAATTAAAAACGATATTGTTTTGACTGACCCCAATGAAAAAAATGAACGTAAATTATTGAATTTCGGGCACACTATTGGGCATGCTATTGAAAGCTATGCCTTAAAAAACGAAGGGATAATTTTGTATCATGGAGAGGCTGTTGTTGTTGGAATGATATGTGAAGCATATATCTCTAATCGTGTAATGGGTTTATCTGATGAAGAACTTCAAAAAATAATTAAAACAATGGAGAGCTTATATTCTCATTTTAATTTTGATGCGTCTGATTTTCATCAATTATTAGGATTAATGAAAAATGATAAGAAGAATGAAAGAGGAGAAATCAATTTCACCTTAATTTCTGAAATCGGTAAGGGACACATTAATCAATATGTGAGTGTGGAATGTATTTTAGATGCTTTGAATTTCTACAACAGGTTAGCTTTCAATAATGTTTCAGATTAATGTCTATTAAAGTATCACATCCTACTCAAATCATCAAAGGAAAAATACATCTTCCATTTTCAAAAAGCCAAAGTAATAGGGCATTGATTATTCAAGCCCTTTGTGATGATGATTTTGAAATACATAATCTTTCTGAAGCTGAGGATACGGTTATTTTAAAGCAGCTATTAAATTCGATAAACTCAGAATTAAATGTAAAAATGGCTGGAACAGCTATGCGTTTTTTAACTGCATTAAAGACTATTCAGAAAGAAGAATGTATTTTGACTGGAGATGACAGAATGAAAGAACGTCCTATAAAAGTATTGGTTGATGCTTTAAGAGAATTGGGTGCTGATATTGAATACTTAGAAAAAGAAGGGTATCCGCCTTTAAAACTTACAGGAAAAGAATTACAAGGAGATAAAATCAAAATCGATGGAAGCATAAGTAGTCAGTATGTTTCTGCATTGTTAATGATTGCTCCAAAATTGGAGAATGGACTTCAAATAGAATTTTCAGGAGCAATTGTTTCTAAATCTTACATCATTATGACTATAGAAATGATGAAACTTTTTGGTGTTTCAGTTCAATGGGAGGGAAACATTATCATTGTTGAATCAGGAACATATAAATCTAATTCGATTTCTATTGAAGCAGATTGGAGTGCGGCATCTTATTGGTATAGTCTGGCTGCTTTAGCCAAAGAAGTTGATATAACATTATATGGATTAAAACAAAATAGTATACAAGGAGATGCTATGGTTAAATATATCTATGAAAGCTTTGGAGTTGAGACAGAATTTGTAGAAAATGGAATCCGCTTGACGAAAAATAAAAACATAGTAGATTCTTTTGAATATGATTTTACAAATTGCCCAGATATTGCTCAAACTGTTGCAGCAACCTGTGCAGCTTTAAATGTTCGAGCAAAATTAACAGGGCTTAAAACCTTACGGATAAAAGAAACAGATAGAGTTATTGCTTTGCAAACTGAATTAAACAAATTAGGATTTAATGTTAAGGTAGAAGGTGATGATTTGATTATTTATCCAGTTGAGAAAGTAGAATGGAAAAACGGAATGGTGAAAACCTATAATGATCACAGGATGGCTCTGGCTTTTGCTCCTTTAGCTTTATTAAATGAAATTAATATTGAAAATCAAGAAGTAATAAAAAAATCTTATCCTGAATTTTGGGTAGATTTAATGAATCTGGATTTTATTATTGACTAATTTTCAAAACCAAATTCGCTAACCTATTTGAATATCCCATTTCATTGTCATACCAGCCCATAATTTTTACCATGTGTCCAGTAATAGAAGTTAATTGTGAATCAAAAATACAGGAGTGTGGGTTTCCTACAATGTCAATCGATACAATAGGGTCTTCAGTATACTTCAGTATTCCTTTTAAATAAGTTTGAGAGGCTTCTTTAAATGCCCTGTTAATGGCAACAACATCAGTGTCTTCCTTCAATATGACACTAATATCAATTAAAGAGCCATTTGGCACAGGAACTCTCACCCCACAGCCGCCTATTTTTCCATCTAAGTCAGGAAATATTTTAGTTATAGCTTTTGCTGCTCCAGTTGTGGTTGGTATAATAGATAATGCTCCTGCTCTTGCTCTCCTTAAATCTTTGTGAGGAGAATCATGTAAAGTTTGGTCACTTGTATAGGAATGAACTGTTGTGATGTAGGCACTTTCTATATAGTACAAATCATGTAAAACTTTAATTAATGGAGCAGCTGCATTAGTAGTGCAGGAAGCATTGGAAATAATTTCTTCCGTCCCATCAATTTTATTATCATTTATTCCTAGTACTACCGTTTTTATATTATCACTTTTTGGTGGAGCAGAAAGGATTACTTTTTTAGCTCCAGCGCTCAAATGTTTGCTCGCTAGCTCTTTGGTTAAAAATAACCCAGTGGCTTCAATCACAACATCGATATCTAAAGTTGCCCAAGGAAGATTAGCAGGATTTTTTTCGTTTAGAATTTTTATGGATTTATCTTTAATAATTATTTCATCCGAATTAGAAGAAACAGTACCATTAAATTTCCCATGAACAGAATCATATTTTAAAAGATGAGCGAGGGTGTTTGCATCGGCTAAATCATTTATGGCAATCAACTTAATCGTATCATATTGTTGCAACACTCTTGTTAAAGAACGTCCAATTCTACCAAAACCATTTATAGCAACTCTAGTCATACGGTAAAGTTAATTATAATGCATAAAAAAAAGGCTTTCTATACAGAAAGCCTTTTTTTATCTTTTATAGCTAAATTATAAGCTAGCTACATGTTTTGTTAACTTAGATTTAATATTAGCAGCTTTATTATCGTGGATAATGTTTCTTTTTGCCAATTTATCTAACATAGAAGAAACTTTCGGCAACAATGCCATAGCTTCTTTCTTATTCGTGTTTTCTCTTAATGCTTGTATAGCATTACGGGTAGTTTTATGCTGATACTTGTTTCTAAGCGTTTTAGTCGCTGTTTGTCTTATTCTCTTTAATGCCGACTTATGGTTAGCCATATCTTTATATCTTTTACTTAATTTTTTAAGGACTGCAAATGTAGTGATTTTTTATAAAAGTTGCACATTACAACCAAAAAATAAAATGACAGCAAGTACAGGATATTGTCAATCACGACCATGATAGGAGAATTAAATGAAGAGAACTAATCTTACGAATAGTTTTTCTTTTAAACGGGAACTTCTTCATCAGGATCCTTATTCCTTTCTAATTCAATAAGCTCAAGTTTTGTAATGGTGGCCTGCCCAAAATAGTATTCATTTTCTTCATCTTCTATTACTTCAATAATATAGGTTATTTTGAATGCTTGACCCACAAATTCGGAAGTCTTTAGATCAAACTTTTTTAACACTTTATTTTTTATTTTATTAAATTCTATCAAATTTTCATCTATATCTTCGAAAGAATACATCTCAGTTAGTTTGTCATAACCAACATAAAAGGCTTTTAAATTTCTTTCTTGGCCAAATTGGCTCGAAAAACCGAACATTAGAACTACAAGTGCCAAATATATTGCTCCCATAGATATTAAAAAATTCCTTGCTTTGTTTGTCATACTGTCATTTGATATTAGTTGATGGTGTCAAAAATAATCATCCACTCATCTTATTGCAGTAACTATTGTCAGGGCCTTTCAGTGATTTTTGTTCTATAATAACAAAGCAAACAGAACTAATTTTACCGCCTAATCAAAAAATAAATAAAATGAAAAAAGCAATAATAATTTACTTACTGATGTTAGCCGTAATGAGCATAATTTGGATTGGATGTAAAAGTGAAAATAAAAAAACGGATGATGATATTGAGATAGTTGAGGAGGATGTAAATCAAGACGTTGAAGAAATGAAAAATGATGATGAGATGGAAGATGATGAAGGTGATGAGATGGAGGATGATGAAGATGATGAAGAAATGGACTAAAAGCTAAAAACAATAAGGTATTATAGAGATTTTTTTTTAAGGTTTGAGGTTTATTTATAAACCAACCGGATAAAACATTTAACTGCTTGGTTCTTACACCTTAAGATTTTGAACCGACCAAAATAATATAACAGAACTAACAAAAATCACTGATTTGATATAACAGGAATCATCGTATTTGAATGGTGATTTCTTCAATTTTGAACCAATTAATCCTTAAACAAAAAAATAAAAATATTATGAAAACAGATTCAGAATTAAAAAAAGATGTAACAGCAGAACTAAAGTGGGACTCTAGTATTAACGAAACAGAAGTAGGTGTAGCCGTAAAAGATGGTATAGTTACTTTAACAGGTTATTTAGGAACCTATTCTGAAAAATTGGCAGCTGAAAAAGCGGCAAAAAGAGTGATGGGTGTTAAAGCAGTTGTTCAAGAAATTGAAATAAAAATTAGTGGAAGCGATAAAAGGACTGATGTGGATATTGCTAAAGCTGCTCTTGATAGCTTAAAATGGGATTCCAGTATTCCTAAAGATGCTATTCTGGTTAAAGTTGATAATGGTTGGATAACCCTTGAAGGTTCAGTTCAATGGAACTACCAAAAGTTAGCAGCAAAAAGCGATGTTGAGAAGCTAAGAGGAGTTAGAGGTGTTACCAATTTGATTGTTATTAAATCAGCTGTTGAACCATCTAAAGTAAAAGAAAACATAAGAAAAACATTTGAACGAAACGCGTCATTAGATGCAGATGAAATTAATGTTAGTGTAGATGGACACAAAGTAACGCTTAATGGGTATGTTCAATCTTGGGATGAAGAAAAACAAGCTAAAGAAGCGGCATGGTCTGCTCCAGGTGTATGGCAAGTTGTGAATAATTTAAAGATCAGATCAAGAGAACTTATGCCAGCATACTAATAGCTAGAATATTCGTGCAATTTTAAAAAAAGTATCCACCTTCAAGTTGGATACTTTTTTTTATGGATTGATTAAATTGGTTCTATCGCATCTGTTAAAAATAAATCATGAAAGAAATCTTCAATTACGAAATATTCCATTTTGGAAACTACACATTAACCGTTTCCAAAATTATTTCTGTACTAGCATTGGCCATAGTGTGTTGGCTTATTTATCAACTTTCAAAAAAAATAATTTACCGTTTAAAAAAGTTAAATAAGGGGCAGACATTCACCACACTCACTATCTTAAAATACTTCCTCATTGTGTTTTTTGTTTCAGTGGCATTAAAACTTTTAGGTATTGATATTTCGGTGTTTATTGTAGGTTCAGCGGCTTTATTAGTAGGTATTGGTTTGGGTATGAAAGATCTATTTTATGATTTCATTTCAGGTATTATTCTTTTAGCAGAAGGCACAATCAAAGTTGGTAATGTAATCCAGATTGGTGATAAACGAGTAGAAATTTTAGTCATCCGTTTCAGAACATCAGTAGTAAAAACCCGTGAGGAAAAAGAAATTATAGTTCCAAACTCTTTCCTAACAAAAAATGAAATCATCAATTGGTCAAATCAAAAAAACATCAACCGCCACTTTATAGAGGTGCATGTAAATGATAAAGATGTAGAGAAAGCTATACAGTTGATCCAGCAGGTTATCAAATTGCATCTAAAAGTTTCACCAAATCCTGAACCTTATGTTCGGATTGAAGAATTCACCGATTATTCTGTTTCACTTAGAGCTCTTTTTTGGTCAGACGAAGTTTTTGCCGTTGGCAGAATGTTAGGTGAAATACGATTACTTATTTTAAAATCTTTTCAGAAAAATAATATTGTGATGCCTCTGCCACATCAAGTAGTTACGCTGAACAAATAACTATTTATGCTTATTGTTTTTCTTCTTAAAAATAGTTTCTATTTCTTCTTTATAAACGACCTCTTTTTCTATTAACACTTTAGCCAGCTCATCCAACTGATTGCGATGTGATTTAAGAATATCTTTTGTCTTTTTATAAGCATTATCTACAATTTTTTGTACTTCAGCATCTATCGTTTCTGCAGTTTTTTCGCTGTAAGGTTTATGAGGAGATAACTCTAATCTACCCGTAGAATCATAATAACTGAGGTTCCGAATTTTATCACTCAAACCATAATTTACTACCATCGTATAAGCTTGTTTGGTTACTTTCTCAAGGTCATCTAAGGCATTTGAAGATACTTCCTTAAATATCAACTCTTCTGCCGCTCTTCCGCCAAGTGCTGTAGAAATTGTATCTAAGAATTGTGAACGAGTAATGATTTGATGCTCTTCGGGTAAAAACCAAGAGGCTCCTAGTGATCGACCTCTAGGAATGATGGACACCTTTAAAACAGGATGGGTGTGCTCAAGAAACCAACTTGCTGTAACATGTCCAGCCTCGTGGTAGGCTATTCGTCTTTTTTCCTCTGGAGTAATTACCTTGCTCTTTTTCTCAAGCCCCATAATTACACGATCTATGGCATCCATAAAGTCTTGCTTGCCCACCGCATTCTTTTTCCCACGAGCAGCAATCAATGCTGCTTCATTACAGATGTTGGCTATATCCGCTCCTGAGAAACCTGGTGTTTGAGAAGCCAACATATCAGTATCTACATCCTTTGACAATTTGAGTGGCTTCATATGAACCTTGAAAATAGCTTTTCGCTCATTGAGATTAGGTAATTCTAAATAAACATGCCTATCAAACCTTCCTGGACGTAATAGAGCAGAATCAAGAATATCACCCCGATTTGTAGCGGCAAGCACAATAACGCCTTCATCAGTATCAAAACCATCCAACTCGGCCAGTAACTGATTCAGGGTACTTTCACGCTCATCATTTGCTTGATATAGCTGTACCCTTCCTCTTGCCCGACCAATTGT
>JBFIEB010000031.1:0-15094 GCA_041603555.1 Vicingaceae bacterium | reverse complement strand
TACTATACTATACTATAATATTTACTATACTATACTATATTCTTATTAATACTATTCTTATATTTAGAATTCTAAATAACGAATAGAGTTTACGATAGGAGTTTTAGAATTCATTATAAGTATAGTATTAAATACTATTCTATATTATAGAATTTAAAACCTATATCTGGCCTACGGTAAGTACTAGTTCAGGTAAAAATTGGGAACAGTTTTTACGGCGACAGTTTGAGCAGTCGCTTGGCAACACTATGCTATTATTATACAAAAACTTGTAGGGGAGTAAATCCTACTATGCAGTGGAACGGCTTTAATAATCCTTCCCTCATCATACAATTATTTTTGCAAATTTCTAGCAAAATAATAAAATAAAACAAAGTATTATTTTATATTTTATTGCCCTCGGAGGACGCCATTGTTTAGCGCTAAACTAGCAAGATGCCTAATGAAGTTATAAGGCTTGCCGATGACCGAGAACTAGCTGATCGGATACGAGTCGGAATCGTTATTACTGAAGGGTCCTTTAAAACATTTCTGATCTAAATAGAATTGTTTTACACACCTAGTATTTTAAGACTTATCGTAAATACTAAACCCAAATAATTTCTCAAATTATTTGCTTATCAGCTGATTTTTATCTAAAAATCAGTGTTATATATTCTGCTTATACCTTACTATAAGCAAGAATAATATATATATTTTCAGTTAGAAATTTTAGGAGATAGTCAGCTGAATTAACATCTGTTCGACGTCCGTTGTAAATTTCTTACTGAAAATATAGCATCATGAGAGGTCTAAATAAGTTTGCATAGAGTATCTTTGTGAACTTATGCCGCTCGAATGTTTGCGATAAAAGACTCTTGACACAATGCAAGTTCCAGAATTGGTTTAGACTCATTTTATCGAAGAGCTAAAATGGGTTGTTAAACTTTCGTGAACGGGACTTATAATACGAATATTACAGAATTGTAGATTCTTTTTGCTAAAAAGTATCTGTATGAAATCCAGACGCAACAAGTTTGTTGTTAGAGCAAATTTGTAATTTGGATCTTTACTTTTCAATTGGTAATTGAGTATTTGTATTTTTTGGAAAAAGTGATGTTAATTTGAATTTAGACACATTTCGAATTAAAACTCTCATGAGATCATGCCTGCTTTAGGATGTATTCCGTATAGAAGCCTAAATTAGAGCAGAAGTAATAGGCATTCCTTGAATAAACTCTAATATTAGAATATTGTTTTCATACAACTGTAACAAAGGTTTAGTTCACGAAGTATATATTTTTATTCAATGATTTTATTATGAAGACAAGCTAATTTCGCAAATAAATGATAGTTGACCGGGAACTTTTTTTAAACAACATGAGGAAAGATGCTTTTAGGTTTTTGTCTAGGTCGATTGAAAGATATTAAGAATATCGAATAATTGAACGTCCTAGGTATTTTTCATTTGCCTTTTTCGCTTCTTGAAGTGAAAAAATAGGACACAACGACAGTGGTATACCAGTAAAGATATTTAAGAACTTAGCCTTAATTCGGTATATCTAAGGATATCCAATAGCATTAATATTATCACAGGAAATGCATAGCGTTGACTGATACATATGATAAATTAATAGCTTCGATTGTTTTTGAACAGCTGAATAAAATATTAGTAGTGGCTTTATGTAGCTGAAAATATTTTTAGTCTGATTCAATTACTTTCGAAACAAAGAGAGGAAGTAAACTTACTCCAATTCACATGAATTTTTAAAGCGTGTTTATCCGAGTGTTTAGTAACATTTACAGATTTGGTACGTTAAGAGCACGAGATCAGTACAAGGAGTCTGATTAATAGACGACGAGCTTTTAATCTGATTTTTTGCACATGGGTAATTATGCGGAAAATCTTGGATCGATTCTTTGAGATTGCTTTAGTTTATAACGTTCTTTGGGTTGGGCGACAAAAGATTTGGTGTATACAGAAGTATGTCTTCTGATGTTTACACCCGGAGATTTACCCAACTTAGATGTTTGATAGCCCCGTCTTCTTCATGGGTTCAAAGGGGATTTTAGTCGCTAGAATGGCTAATTATTTCAAAAATATCGATGGTTTATGTCCTGAATACTGCGATTTACCCAATTTTAATGCTTCATTTTTTGAGAAAAAAAGGTCTGCAATTAATTTTGATGTTATAACATCCCGACCTGTGAGTGTGAAAGGTTGCGGACGATTGCGGTAACATCGCTCGTACGGTTTTTACTGGAAAATATCTCCAAAATCTATTTAAGCAGTAAATAGTTTTAGATATGCCTACCGGGTTCGAGGAAATTTGCGATGGTAGCGAATTGAAGGAGAGATCCGGACGAACAACGAGTATTTGAGTCGCAGAACTGATTAGTTTTATTATCTGAGCCCTAAGAAAGTACATCTGTCTTTATTTTAGCTGGAATTCGGTCTCCTGAGAGATGTATCAAAACTGTCCTGCAATTGGGGAACTTCGACTTCGAGTCAATAGTGAAATATGACTTGCTATACCCGTTCGTGGACGATCGTGTTTTGAGCAGTACATGGCAGTGTTCACTAATATTCATCCTGTGCAAAAAAGCTTGTCGTGAGGAAGATTTTAGAGAGGTTGGATATGCATCAGGAAGGGTTATCATCGATTGTTGCTGTACAAATAGGTTATAAGAAACTTGTAAATTTTGCTATTCTAAGCGATTGTGCTTGTCACAGAGACGTGAAAAAATTTGCTTGAGTTTGATGAGTTTTAAAGTCAATCGGTATGAAACCCGTCAGGAAAACAATTTAACGCATTCGCCTTCCCCTCCTGACGTTCTGCCGCCGTCTTGAGTTCAAAATCCGAAATTTGTAAAATGAGCATTTTTCGTACGAAGAGATTCTAACGTATAATCCGTGCTTCGGATTGTTATGAAAATTGTAACAATGTGAAAGTTTATAGAGGACTTTGTTATAATTCGTGCTTCGAATATTACAAGTTATCAATAAATGATAAATATTGTTTAGCTGTTGTTTTTAAAATTTTAGAGCGTCATGGCGTTTAAGTTGGCCGGTATGAAAATCTCAGTAACAAGGTCAGCTAATGGATTCACGCAAGGTATATTCATTCATATTGACCCTGAAAAATTCTTAAAAATAATAGTTTCATAAATTTAGTGGGCTAAATAGTTAGAAAATTTGGTGGTCGCCAACAAATTCAAGGATGTAAGCGATGCAGCAAAAGTGTAAAGGATGAAAAGATTAAAGAACTTCAATTTTTTCCGGGTTCGGCCTTGAGCGAAGTGTTGTTACACAGATGGCTGTTTTTATAAGAAAGAACGGGCGAATTTGCTTACATGTGAAGATAGTAAAATCGTATTAAACAATTAGAAGTATACAAGAATTGTTTCCTTGTCGCAGTAGTTGCAAAAAATAGCGCCCTCGTCTATTTTTTGAAGGTAGAGTGTAGGTAATCGGCGTTTGGAATGTCGTCGACTGTGAATGTGCAGACCTTTTTTCTTAAACCTGGGGGTGAAAAGATATACAGGGCGGACCTGTTGGGAGGTACACCGAGGACGGCAAAACTCGAGATATACCTGAAATCTGAATAGCGCATATGAATATTGTAATCATGTTTTAACTGTGCAATTTGAATGGAGTGTCTAAGGTAGTTTGTAGCGATAGCCATATCCTGATTCAAGTTTTTTAGTGTAGGAATTATGCAATTTTCCGTTACAAGGTTAAGAAAAAATGGTTGTTAGTATACTCCCCTTCTTTCATTCAAGGAATAAATGAAATAGATCGCAGATATATGGAGGCTATGAGTAATTTGAAAGAAGTGTTTTAGTTTTACGTCTATTGATGTTGGATAATCTGCTCTGTACAGTCTTTTATTTCAGAGTAGTTTATCAGTATCCAATTACAGAATGAAGGATTGAATGGCTCAGCTGTAGTCCAACCACAGATTCTAAGTGGCGGTTCCCCAGAATCGACAAAAATTTATGAAATGAATTTTGTTGAAGGGTCTTTTGGAGAGTTTAGTTAGACTTTAGATAAGCTACTTCAGGGTGTATGCCGCCGAGTAAACCCAGGGCTTCGTTAATCTCCTTTAGAGTCAGGGCAAAAGCCTTACCGGAACCCGAAAAAATAATCACAAATATGCTTAATATGGAGTTAGTAAGGACGTGGTAAGAGTACATCGGAAACCGTGAACTAGCGGTTTTCAATTTATAACGCGTACACGACCATATTTAGCTTCAGGGATTAAAAAAATATTTTAGAGGCTAAGTTAAAAGAAGAGAAAGATCTGGATAGAGCTTTTATACTCTACACCGCGTTTTCCTACCGATGGCAGCGCTAAAATGCCCTCGTTTCGTCCCATTGTTATCAGATAAGATATTTTTATCTATTTTTATCGAGATTACAATGCGACACAAAATGAAACGAGAACTTGAGTCGGTTCTACCACCATAACTTGGTTCTAGATTTGGCTCATGTTTTTAGGTTAATTTAAGCGAATTGTTGTGAAAATGGTATTCGTATAGCTATTTCCTTTACCATAAATTCCTATGAATTTTCCTTGTAGCTCAAGGTGACCCATGACCCTCCTAAAAATCTTGTGTCGCATAAGATTTGATTGACATGTTTTGTAAAAACAATCTAATAATGAAGGCTGATGTAGTCAGTCAATTTTAGTCATGGGTTCAAAGCGGTTGATGCGTTAGTGTCAATAAAGTTAAGGCTTCGAGGAATCTGATTAAGAATTTAAATTGTTTAATTTATTGTTTGTTGCGCTTCCGATTGGTTAATTAGTTTAAATCAACTTTAAAGTGAATGAATGGGAAAGAATGCTCACCTAAGTGATAAGTTTAACTAACTGAGGACTAACAAAATTAATTAAACTAACCAGAGTTTGTGAAATTAATATGCGAAGTAACTCTTCGTATTTACTGCAGGTGATATTGCATTTTTTTAATTGATTACCACGATGCTCATTTGTTTCCTAGGTTTACGTATTTATAAATGACAGTGTTTTATAAAGGAGCATCAGGATGGAACAAATTAGTTGAGTATTTTTGAAGCATGGTGGCAGATTACCTAAGTTGATTTTTAATTTGGAAGTATTTCCAAAAATTAAAAATACATAATGAACTCCACCTGATGACTGCTCTAGACACCACGAAATCATCATGAAAAATAATACTCCGAAATTGATATCGAGGAGCGTGTATATTTATATATAAAAAAGGTAATCCATATGAACTTTAATTTCATAGAAATGAATATGAAATAAGGATGAAGAAAACGTCTAAATGTTTAAGGAAAGATTCTGGGATAGCTAGCCTAGTCGGTACTGGAATTCAATAGTGGGGAAGTATTAAGTGAATTGTAGGTTGTTCTGTACAAAATTTAAAACATAGGAACTCAACGAGTGTATCTTGAGAAACGAGTTACTTTGGCTTGTCCATTGTCTAAAGGTGACATGTTTTCGAATCCTGTTTCCAGACTCAAAACTTTGGTATGAAACCTTAGTGAGATAACAAAACCGTGTCCATCGAGCCGAAGAAAAAAGATTTATATGCAGTAATAAATCACACTGCGGATGGAAAATAATCATCAGCGTTTAACGAAAAACATCCTTAGATTTTTTCAGTAGGATTTTTAACCAAAAAACTTGATATAGTGCAATTTTAGCAAAAGTTTTATGATTTGAAATACAAACGCACAATGCAGGCATCTCTCGTTGTTGCTATTTTGCCAAGATAACGGTGACGTTTTGTGGTCGTTGAAACTGCTTAGATCGATGTGATAAGATCAAATTTGCCTGACTTGAGCCCTGAATAAATTGGCGTTGTTTAGCATAATTTACCTGGAACATGCTTGCAATAGTGGAAGTTACGAATTTGTTACAACTTCCCCAAATCAGACCTTTAGTTACGGTTCAAATATATTTATATGTTTGAGAGGTGTATTTGGGCGATGAGATTTTCCCCCGTGATAAATCGAGAGAGTAAGCATACCATTACGCAGGAGTTGTGGCACCGACAATTGTATTTCTGGCAAATTTTCGCAGCAACGGAGACTTAAATTTTAGAATCAACCGTAAAAGGAGATTAGAATACGGTCTATTAGAACTCCAGACAGGACGTAGAGTGGAACTATAGTGGACATTATTGCAAAGAATCTGTAATGATAGGCAACTTTGGTGGACCTCGTCGGTGGTCAGTCATTCATCTGAAGTTTTAAACATCTTTGAGACGTTTTTAAGAACTTATTGAACATGATTGGATATGAAAGTTCATTGAACATTCAAATAGTCGCAGATAATAAATAATAAAAGCATTATATTATTTTATAGTAGATGTTTTGTACAAAGTTGACAAAATATCGGCGTTCTATTATTAGTGAAGTAGAAGAAAGTAAATTAAATTAGAATTTCGCAGATAAAATACAATACTTTTTAAAGTTTTGTAAATAAATGAATAGTGAAGGCAAATTGTAGAGGATATCGATAACGGTGGCGGATTAGCCCAGGGAATGTACGTTGAACTCGGCTAGAGGAAATGTTCCAAAATGAGCAGGGGTAATGATAGGCTTTTGTATGAAATTACGACTTTCCAGTGGTAATTTCACCCCGTGGGCAAGTGTAACAAAAAGTTGAAGATAAGGTAGACAAACATAATGAGCGAAGAAACCTCAACTGGAATTGATGGCTTCAGGAGCTTTCTTCAAGCGAAATGTAATATATCGGTGGAGTAAACCGAATATTTTAGTTTGGGAATCTCGCCGAAGAGTGACATTCCTAATGAACAGAAGGAAAGGAAGATCCCTCGGATTGGATGGAGGAAGAAGCTCGACGATTGAGGGAAGGACTGGCAAAGTAATTTATTTATGAGCTGTATCCAAATAGTAAATAAATCCAAATTACGACTGAGAATGTATTACCGGGCCTTGAAAGCAAACTGTAATGGGTAACTTTTTCCTAACCCACAGAATAGCATTCCATGAGGGGCAACCCTGCCAAGAAGGAGTTGTGCTCGTTTTCGAAGAAAGCAGCTGAGGGTAGTAAAATCGCCGCAGTTTCAACATTCCCTAGTGGCTCATGGTCGTATAGGCAATAATTTACGACTTTATGACGGCGAATTCTTAGCCTAATACTAATTGAGTGAGATTAAAACTCTTGGATTCCCAGATTATGTGCGGACAAGTATGTTTTTAACGGTTGACTAGGTGTTTTTTGCGACGGAAGTGATAGGGGGTTAGGGCATTAAGATGCCGTACCAGGAAAAGATACAGTAATAAACATTTTATCTTAGATATCTACTTGTAGATAGCCTACTATGGATTAGTAAGTAGAGTTTATTTATTTTGGATTTTGATTTGCAGAATAAATAATTTCTTGTTGTATGTAATAATTTTTGAATTGTTACATGGAGTAATTGATCTGATCGCATATTAGTAATGTTTAAAGACAATTTTGAAATTATTGGCTCATTACTATTATTTGGTCGGTAGTAAATTTTAGGGAACTATTATCACAACCGTAGCATACGAAATCAAATTTATACTGCTTGCTGCGACTGGAGACACAGATTACAACTCGAGAGGAATCGGTGGAGAGTCTATTGCGTTCGTGATTTTGGAGAAATAGCAGCGAGATTGATAAGGTTCAAGCTTGTGAAATAGTTTCATACAGTAAATTGTAGTATCTTTGAAAGTAGTTAGGAAAATTACGTTTAAAATCTTACTGTATCATGTAAAAACTATGAGGATGTTGCTTTGTTTTATACAATCTTTTATACTGAAAGTTTAAAATATTGTTTTAAAATTGTTCTGAGAATTTTTGAATTGGTCTGATTCATCAATTTTTAGTGAGATATTTTTAGTTCATACCACTCGGAATGGATTGAGAGAACGGTACACTATTTTTTATTTCGGTGAGATTATATAAAATACTGTCTCACCTACCTGAATCGAAAAGGAAGTGGAGAGATAAAAGGATTGCGAAAAATTTATGGATTGTTGACTTTAGACAGTTATAAGCCAGTAAGTACTTACCTGATTTCTGGAATTGTTTCAGAAAGCAAAGAGAAACAAGGTTTATAATCTGCAATTAAAAATATTACTCAGATGCCAACAACATCTTATAAATCCTTGGATTTTTACTTAACTTTGTTAAAGCGAATGATTTTACATATTAATAGTATTGATTATTTTTAGCAATAGAATTATGCTTAAATAGAAAATTTCAGTACAAGGAAGTTGAGTATGTCTTTGACATTTGCAGGAGTAAGAGCTGAAAAATCAGAATATTTTTACCCTCGGTGAGAGGCTTTACTAAATACTCGATTTTGATTAGTGATGATGTATGTTCGATAAACTGGTGTATTGAAATTATTTAGGCATAAATTACTGATAAAAAGCTGGCAATATTATAAAAACGATATATAAAAACGAAGTATATTTAGCCGGAATCATTTTAGGAATGAAGCGATTATTTTTACCCTCGGTGAGAGGTCTAATAAATGTTTGATCATGATCGTGAATGCTTGAGGCCAAGTTCTTTAGATGAGCTTTTTATAACAAAGGTGAACAATGATTCTTCAACAAAACTACATTATAATTGTAGAACACGTAATCCAAATTCATTTTGCTTGAGCGACTGGAGTTAAATATTGCGATGGAAGAGTTCACACGTTGTTTACAAGAGTTCTGGCATCCGTAATTTTATCAAAAGGTAGCTCGAGATTGGTCAGGTTCAAGCTTGTAAAATAGTTTTCCGAAGAATTGTCTGTGACCCTGCAATTAATCATAAGATTTAGTAATTAGACTACCTACGACGATATCTGTAGAACATCTTGGACAATATTTTCAAGAACGAAGTATATTTAGCCGGAATCATTTTAGGAATGAAGCGATTATTTTTACCCTCGGTGAGAGGTCTAATAAATGTTTGATCATGATCGTGAATGCTTGAGGCCAAGTACGTAGGAAATATTGTTCAAGTTTCTGTTCGAAAGGTGTCTAAGCTATTTATGAAGTATGAATAATTTCTCATAGATGGAATATTTTTTAAAACATGTAATCATAGAGTAGCTGGAAAGGTGCTTAAAATTTATGATTCTTTACTAATATAGTACGTCGTCTATATAGACATTTAAGACCATCAGATTTTTACAGAAAAGAAATTATGTTTCAAATATGAAAAATTCCATAAAAAATGAATACGCAACGGCCTCTTTTGTGTATAGAAATATGCATATGTAGGCTTTAGTTCACCCTAGAACAATGTAGTAAATGATTTTAAAAGCACGTTGAGCTAGATGAAAATTTGCGAAAGACCTTACAAGAAATTTACACATGAGAGGCAACAGGAGCATTACCAAAGCCAAATTTAAGCACCACAGAGAAGATTGAGGATAATACTCTTCTCAGCAACGGAGTTAGTACTGAGTTTAGCCCTTGTGCTCGATTTTTTATTATTGAAAGTCTGTAGTTTAGTTAGCTGTAGTACATAGGTAATAAAAGGCTTCATAATGCGCTTATTAGCATGGACATTGTAATATTTTCTGGTTTGTTTTGAAAGTATTATCAAAAGAAACCCCCAAGAAGCAGTAAAACGTGTATAGATGTTAACTCGATTATTACATGTCTTAAGTTTAGTTTTCAAGTGTAAATTAGAAATCCGAGTGATTTTCTTCTACTTCATTATGCAGGATTTTAAATTATAATTCGTGCTTCGAATATATTTCAAATTCTAATAACGAAGCTTAAAAGATATGGAAGAGCATTTATAATTTATGCATACGAAACTTTATTGTATGTAAACATCTTTAGATTTTATGAGAATTCTATTATTATTGCATGGGTTAGGTTCACGAAGTTAAAGGAGTAAGACTTTATTCTACAACTATGTGTCGAATTTAGCCGATAAAGATTTAATAATAATCAGTGCTTCGGATATAATTAAATCTATTTGAGGTTAAATGGTGCTTGTTTTATTTATCTATATTCACGAAGTTAAAGGAGTACGACTATTTATACAAAATGATACATTCGAAGAAAATATCAAGGAAGACTTAACAGCTCCCTGCTTGACCCAGTGACATTAGACTCTATAAATGTTTATTGAAATTGTATCATGATTACTGGAGTTATGTAGTAATCTTAGATGCAGTGTTTACACGAAGCTTCAATTCTTACCGGTGCTGCCTATGGTTATGATGATAAATTTAGTGGAAATTTACTTCCTAAAGAATAGGTGTAGTATAGGTAATCATGGGACCTTAGAATTGTTGGGGAGTAGCCATACATTTAGTAAAGCTTTATGAAGGAAAAAGTTAAGATTTTTTAGCCGTAGCCATTTAAGGGAGTAACCTCATCCACCTTTGGGATCTGTGTTAAACCTTACACCGTAGACTTTAGCGTTAATAAAAATCTAATTTACTTTTTCTGTAGTGAAACGGGTCTTTTTGTGCTAGGAAAGTACTGTGTAATTTTACACAAGTGATGCTTCTTTGGTCTTACTATGAAACAGTAAGGCAGATTCTATACAAATGTTCAAAAAACAAAGTTTTCCTTGTATGACCGAAGATTTCAGAAAAATCGGATCTTTTACCCTTTATTTTGAAATTTTTAAATTTTGTAGTAAATTTATGTGATCCAGAAAATTTCTGAAATACAGGATTTGTAAATGCCTGATTTTTTGTTGGGAAATGAGGGCACTTTTTGGAATATATTCGAAGCATCTATTTCAATAAGATAAATTTTTTGGGATATATTAACGGACATCTATTCCAAAAAATCAAGATTCTTTGTCTATTTTTTCATGCAAAATAACCGCTCGGTTATAGACTTCATTTCGTAGAATTATGAAGGCGCTTTCCATTTTTAGAAGTTCTTTTATGGTGTTTTGTGCTGGCTATCTTTATCAAGATCTTGAATTTATAGAAGGTGAGAGTGAAAAAATTACCGTTTCTCATCGGATTGATGTTGTCGATTTCTCAGATTCTTAGCTTATAGTGAAGTGTTAAGAAAATACGAATCAGGAGATAAAAATTTATTTTTGTTGACACCAATGAGGATTTTTAATGTAACGATGCTCAAGGCCATTGTGAAAACATACGAGCGTCGAGAAGTATTCACGGAACATGTGTACGAGTGCTGTCGCAAAATCTGATTTTACGGAACCAAGGAGGAGTAGGTAATTTTTTGGCGTTATGAACTAATAACGTAGAAAGTGGAAGTTATTACTATGAGAGACCAAAAACCAAACAGTTCGTGGTTGGAGAGGGAGATTCAGTACTGGAAGTGTCTTAGTGCCATGTTCATTTTGTTATCTATAAAAGAATTACATATAGAATTACAAGAAAAACAATCTTTAATCTTTCCAGTAATTAGTTACTGAATTTTGAAGCAAACTAATACTAGGATTAGAATTACTGATTGCTAAACTATAGAATTCAATAAGTATTTCTTTATAAAAATATCAAATTGTCACAGGTACAATTCTCAAATGTACATATTTTGTTGTTATTGATGTTGATTTTGATCTGTATTTTCGAAGAAATAAAAAGAGAAAATCCCGAAATATATTTACAATTTTATCAACAGTTGTAAGATACTGAAATCTGAATCGGAACGTGTTCTTTATTGACGTATTAAAACCATTGTATTTTGATAAGTCAATACAGAAAACCACCCGTAGGATTATTAAACCCGAAGGAAAACTGAGGGTAGAAAAATCTCAACAGTCTTTCAATCGTTGAGCATTTTTCGCAGTTTTTCGAGGGTTCTAAAATTAAAAAATTCATGTTGGGAATCGCTATCTTTTAAAAAAAGCTAACATTCTGAATTGTTCGTATAAGAAAACCTTAGTCGACCAGAAGCCCTAATTCGGGAGCTCAGACCAAGGTTTTCCATTTTAAGCATGGTCGTGATTGTTGAACAGGGACGCCACATTCCCGATTTATGTGAAAAAATAGAACAGGAATTTAGGTCGGACATTTCTGTGCATGGAGGTATCGGGGAAGAGCATTAAACTCGCTTTAATCCGATGGATGATACGGCTGCAAGGAAGGAAGCACCGTTAAGAATTAAAGTTAAACTTCAAAAGGACTGAATGTTTTACTGACCAACCGACATGAAATAGCCTCAATATAGTTATCTTTATTTGTTTTCGATACTTAGCTTAGGTATACAAATGCAAAATATTCATTGGGTCTTATTTCTTTTACATACGAAGAAGATTCCGAGCGTACCATCACAATTATTGCTGGAATTGAAGAGTAATACCTAATCCTGTTTTCGTAGAATCACATGTAATTAGGTTTATATTTATATAATATTCCTTCAAAATGTATTACAATAATTTTTATAGAAGTGAGTAATCAGGTCCGAAATGAAACTTCGGGCAAGCATTTAAAAAAATAAAGTACCGAACTGCCTTTCCGCTTTCTGCGTTGGGTACGAATTTGACTTACTGAAAGTATTAATAAATGGGAAAGTTTAATCACGAATGTAAAGGCAAATTTTGAATGTAATTCAAGCATGGAAAAATGTGTAGGGATGAAGAAGAGTTGTATGACCCAACTTTACGCAGTTACATGTTGTAGGGAACTACTCTCTGTAAGGTGTATGGTCATATAGTCGCCTACATGGGTAGAAAATCGAGGTTACATGGCTTTTCTGGCTTAATGTTCGATGTGAGAAATTGAAGAAGTCCCTAAGTATGTTTTTTGTTTATGTGTAGCTTGATCTTTTAAGACATGCCTCATATACCTAAATACCTTTGGAGGATCTGATTGAAATTTTCCATCCTCAGACTTTTACGGGAACCTCCTAGCATGGGCAAACAGAGGCAAAAGGCAGCATGGTTTCAATTTTAGTTTGTTATAGAGCGATATAGTTAACGTCTTATTTCTAGTATCGAATTCATTAAATATACGAATTGCTGCGTTAGGTAAGCTTTACATTCGTTAGGAAAAACTTTGTTTATCAATTTTATTCTCAAATGTAGAATAAAACATTTTTCCGTGAAATGTTCAAAGTTAACGGAATCTAGCAGTTATCTCGATCAATGACATAGCTATAATCATTTATGATCATCGCTTAGTTTTTAGTAATACTTGCTATTACTCAAAATCACGAGTTACGCTTAAGTGACGTCTTTTTACTTTTAATATTTAGAATATTGCCAGTCATTACTAGCAGAATTCTAGTTTGATTACTTTATACCAAGAGGGAAGTCTTTTACTATTATACAAGTATCATCTGGAGTTACCCATTTATGCTAATATATGTGTTTGTAGATGACACAGAATTTAGATTTAGAATGATCATTAGATGTTTTTGTAAAAAATATAGAAATGGGCAGTCTAAGGCGGGTTATGCTCTATCTTGTAATTAGTTATTGACCTGTTGATTTAGCGTTGATGAAGAATCTTAGAACCATCCTGACAGAGGTAGAAGAAAATTTCTATGAGCAAGAATTCCTTCGGAAAAATCTAAAGATTTTAGAAGCCAAAAATAAAATCATTAGTCAAGACGAATAATTTATAGCACACATGAGATTGCATTTTATTACAACAGGATGTGGTTGGACAACGAGAAAAAAGTCGAGGGGGCCCTTTTTTATGGTAGCATGCAGGGTTAATGGAGGCCGAACCCAACATAATTGCTTTTAATTTTTCCGGCTTCAGCTGCCAAAGCTGACTCGTTGGGATATATTTCTACAAGAATATCAGTTTGATCTTGTTCAAACTGTTATTCCATCTTACAAACCTGCCGAGATAGGCAAAAGTATTTAAATGAGATTTAGATCTCGTGCTTATTCGATACTTGCTTGAAGAAAATATTAACTTTAATATTAACGAAGTTTAGAAACAAAATAACCCCTACGCGCGAGCGCGCGAGATATCGAAAAATCGGCAATTTAACCGATTTTTTCGATATTTTTTTCAAATTTTTTCGCCGCGCAGCCGCGCAGCGCGCAAGCTTTTAAAAGGTTTTTTCTGTTTAGACCAATATATCGGCTCTTTGCCCAGGAATAGAAAAACGTTTTGTAAAAAACTGTTCAGAACCTGAAAAAACTGATCAAAAACTGATCAAAAATCTGAAAATTTTTGATCATTTTTTTCGAAATTTTCTCATTTTTCCCGCGCGATTTCGCGAGGATCCACCCTCCTTTTAAAGCCTTTTTAAAGATTTTTCAAATTAAGACTAATATATCGGCTCTTATCCCAGGTATAGAATGAATGTTGCAGCTGAAACTTTCCAAAGCCTCAAAAAACTGATCCAAAATCTGAAAATTTTTGACCCTTTTTTGATCGATTTTTTCGAGTTTTTGACCCCAAAATCTGTTATTTAGGACCCATTTTTCAGAGGTTTCTTGTCTATTAGATCTCTAAAATTACCTAATCAAAGCCATTTCTAAAGATTCTCAGATCTCAGATAGCGAATAAAATTGATGTCTATTTTGATGAATTTCTCTGTTTTTAGACTTTGAAATTCATCAAAAATCTTGATTTTTCGAAATTTCCTGGATTTTTGATTTTTCATGAAGTGGCTTAAATGTCTCTATTTCAGACATTTCTCTGAACCCAAAAATCATCAAAAATCTCGATTTTCATCTTTTTGACCCTTTTTTCAGACCCTCAAAAACATGAAAAATCTCATTTTTCAGGATTTCAGGCCTAATTTCCAGATTCAACTCTTCTATTTTATAGCGTATTTAACCTATTTTTTGTCCTCAATTCTGTAAAGGCTTTGATCAAAAATCTCAGATTTTGTCATTTTTGATCATTTTGGTCATTTTCACTTGGGAGCCTTCTGGGAAGGCATCTACCTTCTCAAAAGTGAAAAATGTCATTTTTCTTCATTTCGGACCCCAAAATCATGAAAAATAGCTCCAAAATCCATTTTTTGACCTATTTTCAGAGGTTTCTTGTGTATTAGAGCTCCAAAATTACCGACCTAAAGCCATTTTTCAGAGATTTTCTTTGTAAATTCTTGAAATAATTCTAATTATTTCAAGAATATGTCACACTTTTTCTTTATTATTTTATTGTTTTATTATTTCGAGCCCTATCTTTGTCATCTCAGACAAAGATAGGGCGT
>JBFIEB010000030.1:0-15145 GCA_041603555.1 Vicingaceae bacterium | reverse complement strand
GATCATTACAATCGTTGATCAAACAAAAATTGATGGTGTAATTGCCACAAATACTTCAATACAAAGAGATGATCTAAAGACTCCAAAAGATAAAATAGAGGCCATTGGCAATGGCGGATTAAGCGGTATTCCTATTAAAAACAGATCTACTGAAGTCATTAAATACTTGTCTAAGAATTCTAAAAATTCCTTTCCTATAATAGGTGTTGGAGGTATCCATACTCCGGAAGATGCTATTGAAAAATTGGAAGCAGGAGCCGATTTAGTACAAATTTATACCGGTTTTATTTATGAAGGACCAAGCTTAATTAAGGACATTAACAAAAAAATTCTTGAGCGATATGGTTAAGTTGATAGAATGCCCTAGAGATGCAATGCAAGGCCTACACGATTTTATTCCTACAGAAGTAAAAGCAGCATACATTAATCAATTACTTAAAGTTGGGTTTGATACCATAGATTTTGGAAGCTTTGTTTCCCCTAAAGCAATTCCCCAATTAAAAGATACTGCACAAGTTTTAAATCAACTAGACCTCTCGGCTACTTCAAGTAAGTTATTAGCTATTGTTGCTAACCACCGTGGAGCAAGTGATGCCTGTGAGTTTGAAGAAATTAACTATTTAGGCTTCCCATTTTCTATCTCAGAAACTTTCCAGCAACGTAACACCAATTCTTCTATTCAGGAATCCTTAAAAAGAGTGGAGGATATTCAATCTCTGTGCGTAAATAAAAACAAAGAATTAGTGGTGTATATCTCTATGGCGTTTGGTAACCCTTATGGGGATGCATGGAACAGTGAAATTGTGATAGAATGGACTAAAAAACTTTCAGAGCTTGGAGTTAAAACTATTGCTTTGTCTGACACTATTGGTGTTTCTAATCCAGAAAACATCAATTATTTATTTAGTAACATTATTCCAGCATTCAACACGATAGAAATTGGAGCTCATTTACATACTACTCCCGATACCTGGCAAGAAAAAATTGAGGCTGCTTATCAAAATGGATGCAGAAGATTTGATGGAGCTATAAAGGGGTTTGGTGGTTGTCCGATGGCAAAAGACGACCTTACAGGCAACATGCCTACCGAAAATTTAGTTCAATATTTTAACCAAAACAATATAAACACAGGTTTAAATCAAGATGAGTTTAATAAGTCACTAGTCAAAGCTCTTGAGGTTTTTCCTTTATAAAATAAGATTATGTTAGTAACTGAATTTAGTGAAACATGTCAACTATATACTGATTTTCAGATATGGGAAATAGAAAATATTTATTCCTTTTTTGAAGGAAATCAAATATTAGCTACAATTTTTAAAGATCACTACAATATAACTGTAGAAGATCTTATCGAAGATAGAGGTGAAGTAGAAGAAACTGATATGCAAATAATGACTAACCTCTTAAGTTTAGTAAACGATAAATCTTTTTTCATTTTTACACTTCATGATGAGAACCATCTAGAATTAGTTAAAATGCAGCAGCTAAAAATAATGAATTTTGGTATTGATATAGAAGATGTCAGAGGAGATCGAGTTTATGTCGTTATTATGGATAAAAAGAAGTAAGTATTTCAAATACTGTTTTAAATCATAACAAACTTTAAATAATTTATTCTACATTTGTTTCATTATTGGTCCACGCTTTGGCGTGGTTAATAGGGAATTAGGTGAGAATCCTAAACTGTACCCGCAGCTGTAAGCTCTGCATGTTTTTACACGAAGTCACTGACTAATCCTCGGGAAGACGTAAAAATAAGGAGTAAGTCAGAAGACCTGCCTTTAATGGTTACGCTATGCGTAGCAAGCTTTCGGGAATAAAGGCAATTTTGGTTAAGTCACAACTAACTACTCTTGTTTACATCCCGGTTTAATTAATTTATTAACTCGTTTAAATTTAAACCGATGAGAAAAATTTACAGATTAGCAGCTCTTTGTTGCTTTGGATTTGTGCTTACCAATCAAAATATAGCACAAACAGTATCAGATTTTGAAAACCTTACCCTCTCTCCTAACTCTTATTGGGATGGTTCTGACATGAGTGGAGCTCATAATGCTGGTATTTTTAGTTCAACCTTCATTAGTAGCGATGCTATTTATCCCAATGTTTACGATACTAGTTTTGGTGCAGCTTTTGGCTATTGGTCTACAGGTTTTGCATACTCTAACATGACAGATAGTGTTACTTCTGGTTCTGGGAACTTGTTCAGTGCAAGAGCTGGTTCAGGAGTTAATACTTCTAGTAATTACATTATTTCAACCAATAATTCAATCATTAGATTAAGTGGTGCAGCTGCCAACAATACGGTTAATGGTTGTTACGTAACCAACGGTACATACGCAGCTAATAGTATGAGGGATGGAGATGCTTTTGCAAAACAATTTGGTGGTGTATCAGGAAATGATGCTGATTGGTTTAAGTTAACCATTTGGGGTTATATCAGTGGTAATTTAACTACCGATAGTGTTGAGTTTTATTTAGCAGATTATCGTTTTAACAACAATGCCCAAGATTATATCATTGAAGATTGGAATTGGGTTGACCTAACCTCTTTAGGTGCAATTGATAGCGTAATTTTTGTGCTATCCTCTACTGATAATGGGTCATTTGGGATGAATACCCCGGCTTATTTCGCTATAGATAATTTTAATGATCAAAGTGTTTCAACTAATGATTTAGCAAAAGAAATAGCTTTTTCTATTTATCCAAATCCAACCCAAAATAGTATTCACATCAATCTAGGACAAACTATTGAATTGCTCCAATTGATAGATGTTACCGGAAAGGTAATTTATTCACAAAACAATATTTCGGCAGGGACAACAACTTTAAGCAATTTCGATGGATTACAAGCTGGTGCCTATTTCATTAAGCTGTTTACTGATGACCAAGTAAAGGTTGAGCGAATCATCAAGCAATGAGTAGAATAATCTTCATTACCATAAGTTTATTATTGATAGGTAAACTTGATGCTCAGATTTTGGCGGGGCCTTATGCTCCGCCAGCCGGGCAGAACGGAAGTACGGCAATACATAAAGACTCTACAATAATAGTTGATTGGGCAACATCTGCTATAATAGATAGAGGCTGGCAAAATATTGCTGATACTTCATTTGGTAAAACTACTGCAGGAAATGATACTTCTGCTACCGATAAATCAGGGGTTAATGGAACAGTAAGTTTGGGTGATGGCGGTATGGCTACCTTAACGTTTGATGGAACTATCCATGATGGTTTGGGAGCAGACTTTGCCGTTTTTGAAAATTCATTTGATGGTTTGTTTTTAGAGTTGGCTTTTGTTGAAGTGAGCTCGGATGGAATAAATTTTACTCGCTTTGAGTCGATTTCTTTAACCGACACAACAGTTCAAACTCCAAGTTTTGGAAATACGGATGCAACAGAGCTATATAACTTAGCGGGTAAGTATGTCGCGCAATATGGAACTCCTTTTGATTTAAACGAACTATTTGGTTCGCCAGGGCTGGATATTAACAGCGTTTCACATGTAAGAATTGTTGATGTAGTTGGTAATATTGATGAGCTGTATGCCACTTATGATTCTCAGGGCAGACCAATAAATGATCCGTGGTCAACGGCCTTTCCTGTAGGTGGATTCGATTTAGACGCTATTGGTGTGATTAATTTTACTCCCTCCTCAGTTGATGGGGTTGATGATGATTTGGATTTTTCCTTCTACCCTAACCCATCTGCAGATAAAATTTATTTCAAGTTTAAAACAAGCAATGAATACTCATTTAGCCTTAGCAGTATTAATGGGATAGAATTGGCTTATGGAAAATTAGCTGATGAGCTAGACATTACTTATCTGGATACAGGCGTGTACTTTCTACATATTTACACTAACGACAAATCAACAGTTCGAAAAATCATAAAACAGAAACCTTGAAAGCACTAAAATTGATGGTCATATTAGGTTTATTGTTATGGCAAAATGTTGGTGCTCAAGAACTGTTAGATACCATCAACTTTAAAAGTGTAGAAGTAATCGCTAATAAAATTCCAGCAGCCTACAAAACAACTACGCTAGACTCATCAAGTATTAGTGAATCGGCTAACCTATCTGAGTTATTGCAAAAACATTCTTCTGTATTTGTTAAAACATATGGGTCTGGTTCTTTGGCAACTGTTTCATTTCGTGGCACAGGGGCATCGCATACCAATGTATTGTGGAATGATATCACTCTAAACTCGCCAATGAATGGGCAAATCGATTTTTCGCTCTACCCTACGTTGTTTTTTAATAATGTAGAATTGCATCATGGCGCTAGTGGCTTAATTGATGGTAATGGCGCTTTAGGCGGAAGTCTTAACCTTAGTAATAAACTTGTTTACAACAAAGGATACAATGCCATTTTACAACAAACTATTGGAAGTTTTAATAATTACACCACTGCTGCTAAAATCGGATTTTCTAATAAAAAATGGGCTTACCAAACCCAAATCTATTACAACAACAGTAAAAACAATTTTGAATATACAAATATCGCTTTGCAAGATAATCCTACGTTAATTCAGAATAAAGCAGACTTAACACAATATGGAATTCAAGAAGCCATCCATCGGAAATTAAAAAGCGGCAGTATAGGTATTCGTTTTTGGTATTTTAAAAGCGATAGAACGCTACCGCCAAATATGTTGGTGGCAGCCAATGATGAACACCAAAGTGATGAGTCATTTCGTATTGTTGCTGAATGGCAAGGATTAAAAGGAAACTTGTACTACAAATGGGTCAATGCTTTTATCAAAGATGAACTTATTTATACCAATTCGCTAGCCAATATAAATGCGGTGAACAACAGTTATTTAATTAACAGTAAGTTACTTACTAAATATTACCTTAAGCACAATTTTGTGTTAACCAACAATGTCTCTATTCGATATGAAAATGCCAAAACTGAAAGTTACGCTAACGAGTACAATCGCTTTAACAACACTTGGTTGTTGGGTTTAACAAAGAACTTTAACCGATTGAATATAGCTGTCTTTAATCGGTTTACCCAAGTAGAAAACAATACGGAACTGTTGGCGCCAACTGCCGGTGTTACTTATGGCTTATTAAAACAGAAACAATTAAAAATAAAAGGGAACGTAGGCATCAACTACAACTACCCCACTTTTAATGATTTATACTGGAATCCAGGTGGGAATGCTAACCTGAAACCAGAAAAAGCAAAAATGCTTGAGTTGGGTACGAGCTATACACACAAAACGAAAAATATGAATATTGAGATAGAAGTAACAGGCTTTCGCTCTTATGTTTACAATTGGATCATCTGGCAACCCACTTCAACAGGGATATGGAGTCCCAACAACTTAAAAGAGGTTGAAAACAAAGGAATAGAATTAAGTCTACAATCAAGAGCAACCATCAATAAACTAATTTTTTCTGCAGCTGTTAATTATACCAATACCTTTAGCACCAACATGAAAGCGCAAAGCATTACGGATAATTCCGAAGGCAAACAATTGATTTATGTTCCTTTTCACCAATTAAATTATACGGTTAGCGGAATGCTTAAAAACTATACGCTAAGCTATACTTACTATTATACCGGACAACGATTTATCAGTACCGATAACAATTGGTACATGCCTGCTAATTTTATCTCTGATGTTGTATTGAGCAAGAAATTTAAAACGAGTCACAAATCTAACATTTCGGGCTCTTTTAAAGTCAATAATTTATTGAATCAAGAATACCAATCTATCGCTTGGCGACCAATGCCAGGTAGAAATTATCTATTTACATTAACGCTGCAATTTAATTAGTGAAACAGCTCATTTACATATTATTCCTGCTCCTACTCTTTTCTTGTACTAAAGATGAAATTGGTCCACAATGTATTAGCTGTGTTGAAGAATCTACTCCAACGGAATCCGCTGACCTACTCATTATTAATGAAGGTAATTTTGGTTTCGGAAATGCTTCGATTACCCGATACAAACCTTCCAATCAACTCGTTTCTCAAAATGTGTTTTTTCAAGCGAACAATGTTCCTTTAGGAGATGTAGGACAATCCATTACTCAAATTAACAACAATGCTTATTTGGTGGTGAACAACTCTAGTAAAATTGAAGTAGTTGAGCTAGGCAGTTTTAATTCCGTTGCCACCATAACCGGTTTTAATTCTCCAAGATTCTTGCTCCCTATAAACAATACTAAAGCCTATGTAACTGACTTGTTTTCTAATTCCATACAAATAGTCGACTTAGCCAATAACGTTATTTCGGGTAGTATTGCGTTAAGCGGTTGGACGGAAGAATTGATTTTGCATAATGATTCTGTTTATGTGTGTGACATGACCAATGATAATTTATTGATTATCAATCCTGCTATTGATGTGTTGATTGATAGTGTAAAGCTGGGTGTACAACCTAACAGTATGGTTAAAGACCAAAACAATAGGCTTTGGATATTGTGCGATGGTGGTTATTTAAACCTCTACAACCCCCAATTAATAAAATACAATCCCCAAACACGCACCATTGAAGCTACTTATGTTTTTCCTAACCTAATAGAATCGCCTACTGACTTAAAAATAAATGCAGCTGGCGATCAACTTTATTTTATTAATTCGGCTGTTTATAGAATGGGAATAAATGCCGCTACACTTCCAGCCACACCTTTTATACCGAGTAATAGCAATGTTTTTTATGGATTAGGCATTGATCCTGTTACGGAAGATGTTTACGTGTCGGACGCCTTAGACTTTGTACAAAATGGAGTAATTTTTCGTTACTCTTCTTCCGGTAGTTTAATACATCAGTTTAATAGTGGAATTATTCCTGGAGATTTTATTTTTGTAAAATAGAGGATTCAATTTTTAATCATTTTTAAGTAGTGCTTTACTTGAATAATTAAAAACTCTATCTTTTTGTTTTCGTCTATATCGATAATTAAATCACAGCTTTTATCTCGGTACATCCCTTTAGCCCCTACCTTAAATTTAGCGTTGGATAAACTACTGATGTATTCTATCGGAAAACAATCATCCAAATTTAAATCTATCAAAATGCTGTAAGGTTTACGAATAAAGTTGGTTACTTCATTGCCTTTAGGCACTAGTGTTTTAGATAAATTTCTTCTATCAAAATAGGTGTAATTTAACTGGGAATCAACGATATCGGAAGCGTCTTTCGAATCTATAAAACCTAAAGAAAGTACATCTTTCCGCTCTTCTCTTAAATATTGAACAAACTTTTTTACGGTATCGGCATGGTCTCTATTGGTGGCATTATACAGCACACCAATAGTTGATGCTTTCTCTATGCTAAATGCTTTTATGGTTCTATTTAATCTTTTGTTTTCTTTGTTCAAACTAAAACGACCCAACTTTTCTTGTATGTTTTTAAGCGCAGCCAATTTTAAGTAATTACAATTTTTTCAAGAATGTTTCTTCCCATCTCTTGATTTAGCTTTTGCACCATGGCTTCCTCAATATAATTCAATTCTTGTTTTAAAGAAGCCGAATCAAGTTTTATAAAAAGGGTCTTATTCTTAAAACTAATGGTTTTAGTATGGTTGGCAAAGATTTTACCGACCTGATTTTTGTAAATTTTTATCAGCTCTATTTCATCCAATTGGTCTTGATAGCCGTAGGCTCTCAGCAGTTGGTCTATTGTTTTTTTTAAGGGTTTATCTTCAGACATCTTCTACTTCTCCTTTAGTAATTTTGAAGGACTTAAAATTAATCTTTTCTTTAGTTAAAATGGAAGGTATGCGCTCTAAATCGGTATCGGTAATAAATATTTGTCCAAAATCTCCGTTACCCACAATACCCAATAACTGACTCATTCTTTTACCATCTAATTTATCATAAATATCATCTAACAAAATAATTACTTTCTCCTTGCTTATATTTTTTATAAGCTCTGCTTGTGCCAGTTTTAATGCCAATAAATAGGTTTTTTGCTGACCTTGTGAACCGAATTTTTTCAGTGGCAAAGCGCCTAAATTAAAGACCAAATCATCTTTATGGATGCCTATGTTAGAGTAATGGTTAGAACGATCGTTTTTTATGTTTTCAGTTAGTAAAGTCTGAAAATCATTGTCCGTTAATTGAGAGCGATATTCTAACTCCACTTTCTCTTGATCTTTGCTAATTTCGGTATAGTATTTTTGAAATATGGGTGTAAAATCATCAATAAACTTTTTACGAGCTTCGTTGATTAAAACTCCATATTGAACCAGTTGTTCATCCCAAACATCCAATGATTCTTGCTCAAAATTTCTATTGAGCCAAAACGATTTTAACAATAAGTTTCGATGATTGAGCGCCTTATTGTAAGCCAACAAATTATTAAGGTAGGCATTGTCATATTGAGAGATAATGCCATCAACAAATTTTCTTCTTACATCACTCCCATCAATAATTAAGAGCACATCCAGAGGGGTTATAATAACCAGTGGTATTCTACCTATATGGTCGGCTAACCTATCGTAACTCTTTTTATTTCTTTTAAATAGTTTTTTCTGATTTCTTTTTAACCCACAATAAATCACAGCCTCATCTTTTTCACTTTGATAATGACCCTCCACAACAAAAAATGCATTATCATGTTTAATGTTTTGGCTATCAATAGGATTAAAATAGCTCTTGCAAAATGATAAATAATAAATAGCGTCTAATAAATTAGTCTTACCCTCTCCATTATTTCCTAAGAAACAATTAATCTTATCAGACAACTCTAATTGAGCTTCTTCGTAATTCTTAAAATTGATGATGGACAGTTGTTTTAAAAACATTTTACAAATTTAAAAAGATGAATAGATTTAAGTGGTAAAATTTTGTAAAACTATTTTTTTGAAGATTTCGTGTAAACGAATGAAATCAAAAAAGTTAGTTGAACAAATCCCGTTGAAAAACGGGATCTAATTTTTACTACTTCATATTATCATTTTTTCATAGATATACTACCTTTTTAGATTAAAAAAACTATTTTTGCCGTCCGATAGCTATCGGACTTATAATTTTAGAATATAGAAATATAGAAATGAGTAAGAAAAGAACGGAAAATACAGATACAATAATAGATGTTCAAGAGGTTTACAGTAAAACTGAAAATTTTATTGAAAGTAATAAAAAGACAATCACTATTATCACTTTAGCTATTATCGTTCTTGTGGGAGGGTATTTTGGTTACAAGAAATTAATTATTGCTCCAATGGAGTTTGAAGCTCAAGCTGACATGTTTATGGCTGAAAAGTATTTTGAGCAAGACTCTTTACAAAAAGCAATTAATGGAGATGGTTTAAATTATGGTTTTATTGATATAATTGACGAATACAGTGGAACCAAAGCTGCCAACTTAGCCCATTATTATTTAGGTATTTGTTATAGAAATACCGGAGAATATGAATACGCTATTGAAGAACTAAAGAATTTTAGCTCAGATGATATAATGATAAGCACTATCGCCCTAGGAGCTATTGGGGATTGTTATATGGAGTTAAATGATATTGAAGAGGCAATTAATTATTATGAAAAAGCAGCTAGTAATAATGCAAATAATTTAACTTCCCCTATTTATTTATTTAAAGCTGGTTTGGCTTATGAAGATAAGAAGGACTTTGCTACTGCTGAAAAAAAGTATAATAGTATTAAAAAAGACTATCCTGATTGTAGAGAAGCTCAAACTATAGATAAATATATTGCTAGAGTAGAATCGCTTAAATAATGGCAACTGCTAATAATAATCTATCTGATTACGATTTAAATTCAATTCCGGATGCAAGTAAAATGGTATTCGGAATTGTTGTTTCTGAATGGAATCAAAACATTACCTCTGGATTATTAAAAGGAGCTCAATCTACTTTATTGAAACATGGAGCAACTCAAAATAATATTATAGTTAAGTATGTTCCTGGTGCTTTTGAATTGCCCTTAGGTGCTCAAACATTTTTCGAGAAAACAAATGTTGATGCAGTAATATGTTTGGGAAGTGTTATACAAGGAGAAACGAAGCATTTTGATTTTGTTTGTGAAGGAGCAGCGACAGGAATTAAGGATGTGTCTTTAAAGTACGGTAAGCCAGTAATTTTTGGGGTGTTAACCGACAATACTGAGCAACAAGCAATTAATCGCTCTGGAGGGAAACATGGCAATAAAGGAGATGAAGCAGCTATTACAGCAATAAAGATGATTGCTTTTCAGAATGCGCTTTAGATCTTCAATCTGTATTTTAATCTTTTAATTTAAAAACGAATTATGAAAAAATCAGTTGTTCTTTTATTATTTGTAAGTCAAATCCTATTTGGCCAAGTCATTACTTCAGATCAAATAGATGCATTAGTAAATAAATCAATGGATATGATGCCACAAGCTGGGTTAGCAGTTGCTGTTGTTAAAGATGGTAAAGTAGTTCATGCTAAAGGCTATGGTGTATCATCAGTATTAACTAAAGAAAAAGTGGATGAGCACACCCGTTTTGCTATTGCCTCAAATAGTAAATCTTTTACAGCTACAGCTTTAGGGATATTGGTAGATGAAGGAAAATTAAAATGGACGGATAAAGTAATAGATTACTTGCCGGAATTTAAAACTTATGATCCTTATGTTACAGCAAATTTTAATATTCAAGATTTATTAACTCATCGATGCGGACTTGGATTGGGTGCTGGTGACTTAATGTGGTTTCCTGATGGTAATGATTTTACAATTGAAGAAGTACTTCAGAACTTTCAATATCAAAAACCCGTTTCTGCTTTCCGTACCCAATACGATTATAACAATTTAATGTTTATCGTGGCCGGAGAACTTGTTGCAAGACTGAGTGGAATGCCTTGGTCTGAATTTGTACAAACCAGAATTATGAATCCGTTAGGGATGAATGAAACAGCTGGTTTATACAAAAACTTGAAAAGTGATAAGAATATAGCATTTCCACATAACTCTGAACATGGTAAAGTAGTTCAATTAGAAAAATATGAGATGCATGAAAAAGACGGCTCAGCAGCTGGTATTGTTTCTAGTGTGAGTGATATGAGTAAATGGTTACTAATGAACTTAAATGACGGAAAAGTTGGAGATAAACAGCTTGTTTCAAAAAAGAGCTTAGATGAAATTAAAAAGCCTCACATCAATCAACGATTTAATGCAGTACCAAAAGATCCCACTAAAAACCACTATCGAGCTTATGGATTAGGATGGGGAATTAAAGATATTAATGGCTATACAGTATTTAGTCATACTGGTGGATTGCCAGGTATGCTATCTCAGACCGTGCTAATTCCTGAATTAAACTTTGGCTTAGTTGTTTTAACCAATGCTTCTCCAGGAGGCTTAGGGTTGGTAACTATTCCTAATGAAATTATCGAATCTTATACAGGGGTTGATGGTAGAGACTGGCTATCATGGGCAGATGACAGACTCAAAAAAGGAGAAGCAGAGGCTGATTCTGTAATGACTTATGTATGGAATAAGGTTGATAAAGCAAGCACAAAACAGCTCAATATTGCTGATTATGTTGGAACTTATCATGATAATTGGTTTGGACATGTAACTATTGAGAATAATGGTAAAAAACTTATTTTCACTTCTATTCGCTCTCCTAAATTAAAGGGAGAAATGAAATATTTTGAGGGGAACACTTTTGCTATTAAATGGGAATATGATGACATGGAATGTTCAGCATTTGCTACTTTTTCAAAAGATTATTCGAATATTAAAATGAAAGGCATTTCTCCAGATATAGATTTTAGTTTCGATTTCCATGATTTAGATTTACATCGAGTTAAACAATAAATTAGGTATAATTACCAAACTCCTCTCCTATTTAATTAACTATTTTTGAGTTATGCTCAGCATTAGATTAGCGAATAAATCCGATTTACCTGTTATCGTAGGTATTTACAACCAAGCAATTCGGTCTAAACAAGCAACAGCTCATCTAAAAGAGTTTACGGTAGACCAAAGAGAAAATTGGTTTAATCAATTCAATGAGAACCTTTACCCTATTTATGTAGCAGTTAAATCAGAACAAGTGGTTGGGTATGTCTCTCTTTCTCCTTATCGAAAAGAACGAGAAGCCTTAGATAAAGTAGCAGAAATTAGTTTTTACATTGATGCTAATCATACAGGACAAGGAATTGGTTCTACACTTGTAAAACAAATTATTGCTGATTGTAAAAGATTAAAAAAAGAGACTTTACTGGCTATTTTGCTCGATGTAAATACTGCTAGCATTAAATTGCTCAAAAAGTTTGGTTTTGAAGAATGGGGGAATTTACCGCTGCATTCTAATTTTGATGGAGTAAGTTATGGACACCTATATTATGGATTAAACATTAATGAGTAAACATTTCAATATTGTATTAGTTGAGCCGGAAATCCATACCAATACTGGTAATATCGGCAGATTGAGCTTAGCCTCTGGCTGTAGCTTACATTTGGTAAAACCCTTTGGTTTCGAGATAGATGATACCCGTTTAAAACGCGCTGGATTAGATTACTGGAAACACATTGATCTAATTGTTTACGATAGCATGGATGATTTTTACGCCAAAAACCAAGGTAAAAAGATAGTGTACTTTTCTAGTCATGCAGAAAAAACACATTATGAAGTTGATTATCAAGATGAACTCTTTTTAGTATTTGGGAAAGAATCTGTTGGTTTACCTCAGAGCATATTAGAAGCTAACAAAAAAGATACTTATAAAATACCATTATTTAGCAAACATGTTCGTAGTTTAAACTTGGCAAATTCAGTTAGCATAGTAGCTTATGAAGGGTTAAGAAGATCAAAAGTTAAAAGTTCATAACGGCATGCAATATGATTTTTGGGGTTACGTTAATACTTGCAAATTAGAAACCTTACACTAACAACATGAACAAAAAAACTACCTCCATTCTTTGCCTTACGGCACTTTATTCCATTTTATTTTATGAACAACATGTAGGAATTAACTTCCTTCTTTTTACAATTACCGCGATTGGTTTTTTCTTTTTTATGGATAAGTCAGCTTTTAAGAGCAAGGCTGTTATTGCATTAAGTGCTGCGGCAATATTCACTGCCTCAACATGTGTGGTCCATGGTTCTAATTTATCCATGTGGTCAACAATAGTTGTGCTTAGTGTTATTCCCGGTGTATTTATGAATAAACGTTCAGCCATTTTTATTGATTTCTGTACCAGTATAGTTACAACTGTTATCTCCCTAGGATATATGATAGTTGATTTAATAGAATCGCATAAAAGCGGTAAAGGAAAAGGGTTTTTACGCCTACTTAAATACATCGTTCCTACTGTTTTTGTGATTACTTTCTTCTTTATTTACCGGGCTATGAATCCGCTCTTTGAACGATTTACGCAGGAGATAGCAGAATTCATTTCATTAGGCTGGGTGTTTTTTACGTTAGGTGGTTTCTTTTTGGTGTACAGTTTTTATAAACAAAAGCGTGCAACACAAATAGATAATTGGGAAAAGAACTGGCCGCTTAAAATTGATACTGAAAAGGTTAAAGAACCAAAATGGAATGAAGCTTTGGCATTTATATTGCTTTTTGCAATACTTAATATAATGCTGATAGTAGTTAATACCATGGACATCAATTATCTTTATTTAGGCGAAAAAATGCCAGATGGTTTAGCACATAGACAATTTGTACATAAAGGAGTTGGTATGCTTATTTTATCAATTATTTTGGGTATTTCTATTTTGCTATTTTTCTTTAGAGGTCAACTTAATTTTGGTAAAAGTAAAACTATTATAAAGACGCTGGCAATTTTCTGGGTAGTGCAAAATACCTTTATGGTATTTTCTACTGCTTTGAGAAACACCATGTACATAGATGAGGCCATGCTTAGCTACAAGCGTATTGGTGTTTATTTTTGGCTCTTCTTCGCATTAATTGGGTTAATAACCTTGTTTATTAAATTGTCGCATAACAAAACAGTCTGGTTTTTAGCAAGACATAATTTTATGGTATTGTTTATTGTGTTGGTAGCAAGTGCTGGGTTGGATTGGGATATGGTTATTTCAAATTTCAATTTAGATAGAGCAACGCAAAGAGATGAAATATCTTCTTTTGATAAAAATTACATGCTAAGTCTATCAGAAGGAAACATTGCTAGACTGTTTGAAATAAAAGATATAAAAGGTTTTGATGTAGATTCGGTCTACTCCTATTCTTATAGCTATGATAGATTTAGGAGTAATACCATATGGTTAGATGCTAAAGTTTTCGACTTTTTAGAAGATGATTCCTATGGTGATTGGAGGTCATATTCTGCCAGAAGAATACGGGTTAGAGATGAAATTCAAGAGCTCCATAAACTAGGCAAAATAGATAAACTAAACCTTAGCGAACACTATGTAAAATCCATTGAACCAGTTTATGCTTTACCTCATTTAAAAGCACTAGACTTAAGTAATAATGGGTTTAGTTTTAAGGCACGATTAGCTGGGTTAAATGGTTTGAAAGAGCTAGAAAAACTTTATCTAAATGAAAACTACATTGAAAATTTAGACACCCTTTCCACTAACACAAATCTTACTCATTTGGAGTTGGCAGGTAATCAAATTAAAAACCTAAATTTTTTAAAAAGCTTTCCGAATATCGACTCTTTAGACTTGAGTCGTAATCAGTTACAAGGTTTATCTTCGCTTCCGATTTTAACTAAGTTAACCAGTTTGTATTTGGATGGAAACCCATTAAATGACCTTAGTAAGTTAGCTAAATTACCACATTTAAAAACGCTTAATTTAAATGATGTTGTTACCAGAACCGGTAAATTTCCTGAGTTAAAAAACCTAACTAGTTTATCACTAAGGAATTCTAAATATACCATTTGGTATAGCTTTGATAATACAAGGACTTTCCCATCTTTGGAAACACTAGTGGTAACTCAGAATGAACTGCCAAATTTGGAAGAGTTGATAGATAGAAAAAATATGAAATGTAAATTTCCTAATCTAAGCTCTTTATCTATTGGTAGTAACCAGCTTAAATCTCTTTACAATATCCAATTATTTAATAAATTGACCCACCTAGATGCTACTTACAATGAAATTTATGATACTTATGGGTTGGAAGAGTTAACTCATCTTAAGCAACTGTATTTAGGTAATAATAAAATTAAAAGCCTGAAATTTTTGGAGAACATGAAAGAACTTAGTGGACTTG